>NZ_NFIY01000040.1:0-3737 GCF_002163455.1 Megasphaera sp. An286
CTTTCAGTGCTTCCTGAATATCTTCTGCGGATTGAATGTCATATTCTTGAAACAGTTGTTGAATAATGCTGCGTTTTCCTTCGGTCATAATGACCTTATGTACCGGTTTTTTTTCTCTTGCCATGATAGTAAGCCTCCTATGATTTAGATTGTATCATAGAAGACCTATACCTGGCAGTTATTTACAGAAAAAGCTTCACATAGTCCCCGTCTTTGTTATGGTCTGGCGAAAAATCATCCTTTCCGCGACGGCAACAAACGTTCTGCGGTTCACAGTATGTTGGTCTTTCTGTACATCAATGAGATAGAATTAGAGTATACCCAGCTTGAACTTGAAGAAATGATTATCGCTGTCGCTGATAATCGCATGTCTAGCGATGAATTAAAAGATTGGATTGAAAAAAGAATACAAAAGAAATAATCATCAATTGCCGTCGTGAACGATCATCCGGCAGCTTAAAGTGATTATGACCTACAGCGGAGCTCATAAATTACGTTGCAGATGTATTGAGAGGTAATCCCCTATGGATGATGCAATCGAAAATATCAAGATGTAGGTTTGACGAAATCGCTCACGATGTGAGCGATTTTTTCGTAAATGAATGTACAATCTAAGTGCAACATCTGAAATAAAAAATTAACACATGCACCACCCTATTCCACATCGCAGCCGTATATGCCCTCATGAAACTTGACCATAGCCGCTTTTGTCAGCTTATGAGCCTGCGACAGGGACAGGCCGTAGCGTCGGGCCACGTCTTCGTAGGTCAGGTCGTGCTGACAGCGCAGGCGGAGAAATCGTTGTTCTTCTTCCGTCAGGCTGTTCAGGCATTTGCGCACCAGCTCCCGTACTTCGGACAACACGGCCTGCCGGTGCGGGTCCTGCTCGTCGCCGCCCGTCAAGCCTAAGGCTTCGGCGCTCTCGTCTATATGAAGGGCCGTCTCTACCGATTCCATATATGCCTTAAACCGCCGGCTTTCTCTTTTAAACCCCCGGTCTACAGCCCTACGAAAGGCCTTGTGAGCTTCGTCGCCGCAAGTTACGTCGAAGGCATGGATGCATTCCAAAATCGCCAGTTGGGCCACTGACACGGCTTCGTCCAGTGAGTCGTAGCAATACCGGTGCCGCCGGGCGTATTTGCAAATCAAGGGCCGGAACTGTTGCAATATCAGCAATACCGCCTCTTCCTCGCCTTTCTGAGCGCGTTCTATCCATTGGCATACTACGGTTTGATTCATGGGAAGTTCCTCCTTTAAATGAATAAAATGATAGAAAAAACGAGCCGAGGTTTCCCCCGACTCGTTTTTCTTCCTTGCGTCAGCTACGCGGCAGCTATACGCAAAGTTCCCCTCTGTATGAAATTAGTTAGCCCGTACCCGTTCAATCGTCGGGTTGCCGTCTTTGTCCTTCGCCACCGTCGCGATGTGGAAGAACTGCAATTCCGGCTTAAATTCTTCTACCAGACGAGCGTCTACTTCCGCACCGGCCTGAATGGCGTTGTAAACGATCTGGGCAAATTCATAGCGGGTCATGGTACGGTCGCCCTTGAATTCGCCATCAGGATAGCCCTTGACCAAGCCGCTCTTGGCCATAGCTTCCACAGCTTCATAAGCCCAGTGGTTTTCCGGCACATCCGGGAACATGGACGAATCCGTTTCCGTCTGTACGCCGACTAATGCGTTGACCATGGCCGTCAATTTCTGGATCTGCGCATCCTGCTTAGCTACGATGTCGCGCATGGACTTGATTTCCTTAGCCATAGCGACGCGGGACGTCGTGACGTGGCTGCTGCCTGCGCCGATTTTCAGCGATACGCCGGCATTAATCATGTTTTCCCCATTGCCGAAAGTACCGCCGACGCTGAACATCGTATCTTCATTGGGACGATAGAAGGTACCGACAGCAACAGCGTTTTCACCACCATAGTTGCCATAACCGGCTGCAAAGTCCCACTTAGCGTCCGGATCGAAATCCAGCGGATGCAAGGCCGCCAAAGCAGCTGCGCCAGCGCCGACCTTATCAATGCGACTATCAAGGTTGTCAACACGATGGTTCAAATCAGCAATGCCTACTGTATTCTTGTTGATTTGATTCCAAGCAGCATTAAGTTGTCTACCATTCACAGCATCTAAAGAATTTGCAGCAATTCGACCGTCAGAGACATTTGTAATTTTATTACCTTCAGCACTGAGTCCATTATGAAATTTTGCTTCTCCATAAACATCTTGACCGTTCATTACAACTTGATGTCCATTTACTTGCTGGTTCTGTGCAACAGTCTGATTCCCCTTGATCGTCGAATCGCCGTTCACCTGCTGGTTCTGTTCGACCGTCTGGTTGCCTTTGATCGTCGAATCTCCGTTTACCTGCTGGTTCTGTTCAACCGTCTGGTTGCCCTTAATGGTAGAATCGCCATATATGGTAGATCCGTCATAAACAGTCTGGCCTCCCGTTACTGTCTGGCCGTCAGTTACCTTTTGGCCTCCCACTACTGTCTGGCCATCTCCTATAGTCTGACTGCCGTCAACTTGAGAATTTCCAGAATTAACAGAATAATCTGAATAAATACCACTCGTTTTCATAGTTCCATCAGAAGAAATATGAAACTTATCGTATTTACTATTTCCATCTTGATCTACTAATCCAAAGCCAGTTCCTTGTATCCAATTAGCTGCCTGTACGGACATGCCGCCAATACCGGCAGTCAATACCAGCGCAGCTAACACAGTCGCCGTGTTCTTTCCTATGCGGCTACTAGCCCCTTTCGTACAGCTATGCGCAAGCTCCGACACGACGACGTATTGATGTTTTACTTTGCTCCATATAACCTTATAAATCCGGTTCATATTCATTTCCTCCTTATGATTCATACTTGGCTTCGCGTGTTTTATTTTTTTCTGTGCAGGGAAAACCATTTCTCGCGGCAGGTCAGGCTGCAGAAGGTCGTTCGTCTGTCCTTGGCCTCGCTCACTTCGACGAGGGCGCCGCAGTTGCGGCAGCGAAAGGAGCGGCGGATGACTACGGACGTCACCTTTTTGGAGTGCTTCCAATAGAGCCTCTCACAGTGGGCCGAGCAGAATTTAGTCCGCCGGTCCGTCGGCTCTGTGACCCGCACGAGGCGGCCGCACTTGATGCAGCGGAAGCTGCGCAGGGCCTCGGCGTCTTTGGGAGGCCGCACGTGGTTGTTCGCGCCGTGCCGGTGGGCGTACCGCCGGCAGTAAGAGCTGCAGTATTTCTGCGTCGCCCTGTCGGCTAGGAAATCCTTTCCGCAGATGGGGCATACAGCCGGCCGTTTCATAGGCTGACCTTGCCGTCTCCAGCAGCCATATACCGTCCGGCCTGCTTCCAGCCAAGGCAGGCACGCAAAAAAGACAGCATAAACCTATGCTGCCTAAAACACACGCTATGATGCATAACAGGGCGCACGAATCCCCGGATAGTCGTCGTCAGTACTGTATACGGGACGGATGCATATTTATGGGTATAACGGTACCCCCCCCCCCGTATATGTATTGGCGTTTTTATCCCAGGATGTATTCACCCTGTTATTCCAACGGTTCAAGCCAGAGAACATATCTTTCACCCCCTTTATAGCATTCAATATATCACTTTACTAGAATAAATAAAATGGGGGGGGGGGGGGGGGGGGGGGGGGGGGGGGGGGGGGGGGGGGGGGGGGGGGGGGGGGGGGGGGGGGGGGGGGGGGGGGGGGGGGGGGGGGGGGGGGGGGGGGGGG
>NZ_NFIY01000041.1:0-2815 GCF_002163455.1 Megasphaera sp. An286
AGTGGCACATAGGTTTCCTCCGAGATATAGATTTTGTTTGGTAGCATTATTATATCAGAAACCTATGTGTCATTTTTTATAGGTGTTGCACTTGTATTGTAAATTCGCCGGAAAGAATCGTATTGGATTATGTTTCGTCATCTTTTTTGGTAGTGATTTCAAAAAGAATTTTGGCAAAGTCTATTGCATTCATAGAGGTGACGGCTGGCTTGCCGGTTTCGGCTTCCAACGCTTTGCGGGCAATGCCAGCGACATTACCGCCGCGACGAGCGACCTGTCGATTTTCTTCAAATGTTTCCGGCTGTTCGGCTTTTGATATGTCTGTGGTAGAGGTTTCGGCCAGCATATTCAATACTAATTCCGTCGTGCTCATATTATCACGCAGGTTTTCTTTTTTTAGGCCCTTGAACCGCTTATACTCTCTGGTATTCATTCCGGACCATGCGAGTGTAATTTCATTGGTCAGGATAGCATATTCGGCGCCTTTTTTGATGCCGCGATTCTGCCATTCATCCGTCAATTCCTTGCGGACTTGGATAGCTTGTAACCGCTGATTAATCCATTCCCGGCTGTATCCTTTTTTGAGATATGTTTCAAGGGCCCTGTCGATGGCAAGTTCCGGATCGATTGTTTCGTCGATGCGTTCGCGGCCCACTTCTGCCAGCCATAACTTAAATGGCTCGGCTTTGGGGGAAGGGATAGATTGAATAAGGCGAAGCAGTTGTTCTGTATTTGCGACGTCTGTAAGCCTAAGTTTTCCATCCGAAGCCGGCAATTTCAAACGGCTACAATTTGTAGCCAGTTCAGATCCTTCTTTTTTCAATCGAGTTTTTAATACACTCCAATATTTGCGGGGATTGGAACTATCCGTTAAAGCTGCGATAATATCAACAATGGAAAAATACCATTCTTCCTGTTCGGCATCCCATGCGGACCGTATTTGCCGGTTTTCAAATAGTTGTACTTGATTGTTTGAGGTCATGAGTTTGTCTCCTTGAGCAGTTAAAAGCAAATAAAGGCTGAAATCGTCAGTAATCGGACAAATTTTGCATATCGTCCTATAAATATTGTATTTCTTGAAGAGATAAATTATAATTTAGTCAACCAGAAAAGTTAGGAGGGATGAGCCATGAGTAAAGTTGCAAAAGCAAGAATTGCATATACTGGTCCTGCATTAGATCAGGGCGTAATGGATGTGCGAGACCTGGCTCCGTCGTTGCTAGCTTTTGCTGATTTAGTGAATGACGTTAATAAAGCCATTGGCGGGGAACAAAAGATACAGGTTTTATTGAATCAGGATAGCCTTCAAAGAGGCTCTTTTGATATTACAACCATTTTGCAGTGTTCTATATTAGAACAAGCGAAGCTTTTTATGTCTATGGCAGATGAAAATGGCCTTACTGCCGTTATGGATATTTTAGGCTGGGGTTCTCAGGCAGCGGGAACTGCCGGGGGTATTTTTTCGCTTATCAAATGGATCCGGGGGCGAAAGATAAAGGATGCCGAAAGTAAAGAAAATAAATTTATTCTTCATTTAGACGATGGGGAAATCATTGTTACGACGAACAATATCATGAAGGTGTATTTAAATGCTGATTGCCGTAGGTCCATTGAAAAGGTACTAACGCCGTTGAATAGCGAAGGTATTGAGTCGTTTGAATTGAGAAATCCAGATTGCCCGCAGAACAAAGAGGCGATTGAATCTATTGCTAAGGCAGATGCGTATTATTTCAAAGCGCCGCCCGTAGAATCCATTGAGCAGGAAGAAAACCTTCCAGAGCAAGAAATAACGGTTAAGATCACATCTATTACGTTTGAAAAAGGCAATAAATGGCGTTTAACGGATGGTAATAATACATTTTGGGCCAAGATTGAAGATGAAGAATTTCTGTCCAAAGTTGAACAAGGAAGCATATCTTTCACAAATGGGGATATGCTGCGCATCAGATATTATATCCGTCAAAAAACGAAAGATGACTCGCTTTCCAGCGAATACATTGTTACCAAGGTTCTTGAATTAAAGAAAAGGCCTGAACAAATTAAATTAGATTTTGACATCAAAATAGATTGATTACGAATCCCGCCGCGTGCGGGATTTTTTAGTACGGCCAGATGGAGTAGTAGATTGATTCTCCGGCGGTTTCAGGTGGAATAGACTTCCAGTGCAAGGTATAGGGATTTAATGGAACATTATAGCTTGATATATAGTTACCATTTGCGTCGTAAATTGAAGTACTCAAAGTGGCTACTAACTTACCTTTTCGAATAAATGCATATCGTACAACACTAAAACTACCATCTGTATTGATTATTTTGCACCACACAAATGCAACTTCTGCATTTTTTTCTACTGAAGAATTATCGATATAATATTGTTGGCCACTGTTTGAATTTCCTAAATAATACCAGTCAGCTGCAAAGACTGGGCAGGATAATGATAACAAGGTCAGAAATGCAACAAATAATTTTTTCATAATGATATCTCCGTTTTTACCTCTTAATACATCTGCGCGGTTGTCATTTATCAGTTTTTGATTTTAGCTTATTTTTAGTCCAAATTATGTTACTTATTAGGCAGTAGAATACTAATATTGATACAAGCGTGGTTGTTTCAATATTGTATTTATAAGAGATCAAGATAAATTGTTCGTATATACAGTCTAATACAAGCCCTGTAACCCCGGATATAATAACAGTCATAATTAATGAGCCTGTGAAAAAATCTCTGTAAACATAGATCTTCTATGATACTTGGTAAGCTGAAAGCGAATTTGAGAACTTTCAGCTCATGGTTTATATATAACAACACATGCTG
>NZ_NFIY01000042.1:0-2237 GCF_002163455.1 Megasphaera sp. An286
TTGCTCTTTCGGAGGCGACCGCCCCAGTCAAACTGCCCGCCTGAGACTGTCCAAAGACTCGTTACGTCTCTCGTTAGAATCCCAATAAAACAAGGTTGGTATCCCACCACCGGCTCTGCGGATACTGGCGTACCCGTTTCTCAGCCTCCCAACTATCCTGTACATCTCTTACCGGAATCCAATCTCAGGTTACAGTAAAGCTCCATGGGGTCTTTCTGTCCAGTCGCGGGTAACCTGCATCTTCACAGGTACTTCAATTTCACCGGGTCCCTCGTTGAGACAGTGCCCAAATCGTTACACCTTTCGTGCGGGTCGGAACTTACCCGACAAGGAATTTCGCTACCTTAGGACCGTTATAGTTACGGCCGCCGTTTACTGGGGCTTCAATTCTCTGCTTCGCCTTACGGCTAACACGTCCTCTTAACCTTCCAGCACCGGGCAGGTGTCAGCATCTATACGTCAGCTTTCGCTTTAGCAGACGCCTGTGTTTGTGGTAAACAGTCGCTTGGGCCTCTCTTCTGCCGCCTATTCCTGCTCCCTGCGTTTCTGCAGCTCACATACTTTAGGCTATCCTTTTCCCGAAGTTACGGATACATTTTGCCGAGTTCCTTAACGAGGGTTTTCCCGCGCACCTTAGAATTCTCTTCCTGCCTACCTGTGTCGGTTTCGGTACGGGCGCCTGAGTCCTCACTAGAAGCTTTTCTCGACAGCCTAGTTCCTGCCCCTTCGCCATTGTCTCCAATGGCTCCCCATCACTTCTCGGCTTTTAGTATGGCGGATTTGCCTGCCACACAACCTACCAGCTTGGACGTGCTCTTCCAATCGCACGCGCGCATTCCTTTCTGTGTCACTCCTTCGCTCAAACAGACTCCTGCGGTACAGGATTTTCAACCTGTTGTCCATCTCCTACGCGTCTCCGCCTCGGATTAGGTCCCGACTTACCCTGGGTCGACGATCGTTGCCCAGGAACCCTTAGGCTTTCGGTGGAAAGGATTCTCACCTTTCTTTTCGCTACTCATACCGGCATTCTCTCTTCCTGCCTGTCCACCTGTCCTTCCGGTCAGGCTTCTCCCATGCAGGAACGCTCCCCTACCCAAGTATCTCATGATACTTGCCAAAGCTTCGGTTCCGTACTTTAGCCCCGGTCATCTTCGGCGCAGAGTCTCTCGACCAGTGAGCTATTACGCACTCTTTTAATGGTGGCTGCTTCTAAGCCAACATCCTGGTTGTTTTCGAAATTCCACATCCTTCGCCACTTAGTACGGCATTGGGGACCTTAGCTGTTGGTCTGGGCTGTTTCCCTCTTGACTACGGGCCTTATTACTCGCAGTCTGACTCCCATGTATAAGTACAGCCATTCGCAGTTTGATTAAGTTCGGTAGCCGGACAGGCCCCTACCTCGTTCAGTGCTCTACCGCCTGTACTCTTACCATGAGGCTAGCCCTAAAGCTATTTCGGGGAGAACCAGCTATCTCCACGTTCGATTGGCATTTCACCCCTACCCACATCTCATCCAAAAGCTTTTCAACGCTCACTGGTTCGGTCCTCCACACATTTTTACCTGTGCTTCAACCTGGACATGGGTAGATCACTGTGGTTTCGGGTCTACTGCTACCAACTTATCGCCCTGTTCAGACTCGCTTTCGCTTCGGCTCCGCGTTTCCCGCTTAACCTCGCTGGCAACAGTAACTCGCCGGTTCATTCTTCAATAGGCACGCCGTCGCGCATGTAAAGCGCTCCGACTGTTTGTAGACATACGGTTTCAGGTTCTCTTTCATTCCCCTCCCGGGGTTCTTTTCACCGTTCCCTCACGGTACTATTCGCTATCGGTCCATATCAGTGTTTCGCCTTGGAGGGTGGTCCCCCCTGCTTCCCACAAGGTTCCTCGTGCCCCGTGGTACTCTGGATCCTGCTCCATGGTCTTCCTTACGCTTACCGGGCTCTCACCGTCTCTGGCCCAGTTTCCCAACTGGTTCTGCTTCGTCCAACCATTTGTTAGCAGTCCGCAACCCCGAAGCGGTTTCCCGCCCCGGTTTGGGCTCTGCCCCGTTCGCTCGCCGCTACTGAGGGTATCTCTGTTGATTCCTTTTCCTCCGGCTACTTAGATGTTTCAGTTCACCGGGTTCCCTTCCTTTCGGATGACAGCACTCCTGCTGCCGGGTTTCCCCATTCGGACACCTGCGGGTCAATGGTTACTTGCACCTCACCGCAGCTTTTCGCAGCTTATCGCGTCCTTC
>NZ_NFIY01000043.1:0-2018 GCF_002163455.1 Megasphaera sp. An286
ATGTACCGGTTTCTTTTCTCTTGCCATGATACTAAGCCTCCTATGATTTAGATTGTATCATAGAAGACCTATACCTGGCAGTTATTTACAGAAAAAGCTTCACATAGTCGTCCTTGCATACGATCAACCTGATAGCTCAGCCAGAAGTCAAAAAGGGATTTTAGCCTTCTCAGAAGTTTTTCAAATCAGACAAAGGCCCACCGCATGCCGACATTCCACTGCCACGGCGTTTCTACATCTCCGCCGAAGGTCTTCACTACGTCGGCATATAGATAGCTGCTGTCGTTCACTTTATAATTAAACCCGATGCCAGCTTCCCACCACGTATCGCCAATGTCCTGACTGTAGCTGTTGCTCAATCCCTTCAGACTTAAATACGTGTCGGCGCTGCCGGCGAAGTCATGCAGCAAGCTGGCTTTAGCATATATGCTGCCTTTTTTGTCAAAGGCTTTGCCCACTTCAAACCCTACGCGACCTACAGCGCTTTCCAGGCTGTCCTGACGGACGTGAATCCCGTTATTCGTCGTAAAATCTTCTCCGCCGATGCGCATAAGGGTCATCTGAGCCTGCGGCGTGACGTACCAGCCGTCTTTGCGATCAATTTTCCGGCCATATTCGCCGCTGAGGCTCGTTCCCCACATGTCGTAGTCGCCGTGCGTGTGGCCTGCATCAGTGTAAATGTCAAACTCATTGCTCAGACGCCCTTGCTTCAGCACGATGTCGGCATAGTGTCCCTTACGGCCCAGCCATGTGCCGTACAGGCTCAGGGAGGTGCTGCGGTTTTCGCCTGTGCCCTGGGCATACGTCGTTTCGCCGTCGTTATGGCTCACTGCCGCACCGTAATGCCAGTTTCCGCGAGCCCAGTCATATCCAAGCTGGAAGAAAATATACTGGTTTTCATATTGGCTATCGTAGTTAAATTCGCCGCGGCTCATGCGGACCCAGATTCCCTGTCCGCCGTCGCTCTCGCGCAGATCACCGAGACGCTGGCTCAAGGTGCTGTCTTCCTGCCGCCACGCGACGATAGCCGTTTCGGCAATGTGCTTCATGGCGTCCATGGTCTTCGTTACCCGGTTGCCGCCAGTAATGTTCGCAACATAGCCTTGGCTATTGGCGTCAAACCGCAAGTCCCCACTGGCTTCCGGAGTGATAAGCCCTTCTTTTACCGTGACTTTGCCGTCCAAGTTACCGTCATTCGCATCGTAAAAGATTTTATTGGCAATAGCATTTAAGTTCTCTTCCGTTTTTTCAATATCCAATGTATTAACAGTGTTGTTAATTATGCCTAAATTAACCGAAGAACCTTTTCCGGCATCGCCAATTATTACATCACCTGTGTTAGCTAAATTTAAAATACCGTCTGTATCAGTATCTGCGGCAGAAAAATTAATATCGCCGTTGCCGGAATAGTTACGAATTGCTATAGTACCTGCATTGGTTTGCTCAACCACACCTTCATTCATTGATAAATTCGTTAAAAGAGAACCACCGGCTAACCCAGTAGGTTTCCACACCGCTCCATTGTGAAGTGCCAAATCTGCAACCGCATCATTATTAGCAATATTTATATCGCTTTCAATTAAACTATCATCACCGGTAAAATTTAAATTAACAAGGCCTTTGTCCCCGTCAATTCCCGTTCCGGCTTGGATAGCTCCTTTAATTACGCCATGTACTGCATTTTCAGCGGTATTCGAAAGTTCTGCTTTTGAAATATCTACAATACTATCATCTTGAGCTAAAATAGCCACAGAATCTATCCCAGCACCATTCGTGTCAATATATACATTATCTCTGAAATTAACGATTGCATCGACATTATTGTCAAAGGGATTACCTGCTCCTGAACAAAAAACGCCTATAGCCATTCCAGATGGATTATTAATCGTTATTGTAGTTTCATCATTAAAAGGTTAATTGTAAAATGAATTTGAACAGGTAATCAAAAAAACAAAAATCCATAGTGAAGCTTCATGTTAAAATGGTTTTGCGAGAAATCATCAACAAAGGAGCAATCA
>NZ_NFIY01000044.1:0-1186 GCF_002163455.1 Megasphaera sp. An286
CAACCCACGTTTTTAACTGGCAACTGCTCGACATGCCATGTTTTTGTGAAATGGAAGCGTAGCTTCCCTGATTGTCCAAGTATTCTGATACCAGTTGCTTCTTAAATTCATAACTGTGTTTCGCCATAAAAAACTGACCTCCAATCATTAGATTTTTGGTCTAACATTTGGGGGTCAGT
The DNA here is from genome assembly GCF_002163455.1 of Megasphaera sp. An286. NCBI lineage: Bacteria > Bacillati > Bacillota > Negativicutes > Veillonellales > Veillonellaceae > Megasphaera > Megasphaera sp. An286. The sequence continues at coordinate 180 of NZ_NFIY01000044.1, forward strand.
TCATTCCTCTATCCGTATGGCTATTTTATTATACCAGAGGAAGTCTCTCTACCGTTCATCTCATTATGATCAACATTGTCCCGTATCTCGCTAGACCCGACATTTTTTTATGCTCCCACACTTTCCGGCGTCTCGGCAAAACGAATTTGACATTTTGTCCTTTCCGTGCTATAGTGCAAATTAAGTAATCGTATAGAGGAGGTATATTTCATGAAAGTTGTGTTATTAAACGGCAGCCGTCGTGAAGCTGGCTGCACGTATACAGCCTTATCCGTCGTCGCTGATGTCCTGAAGGAAAACGGCGTCGACGCAGAAATTATTCATGCCGTACCGACAGACGATGTCGTCAAGGCCGTTGCTGAAAAAGTTAAGGAAGCCGACGGATTAGTCGTCGGTTCGCCCGTGCATTGGGCTTCTCCGTCGGGCGAAATTATTTCTTTTATGGATAAGCTGGCCGGCGCGGCTGGTTCTGCTCTGATCCACAAACCGGCTGCCGCTGTCGCATCGGCTCGCCGGGCTGGCACGACAGCTACGTTGGACGTACTGAATAAGTACTTCGCCTATCATCAGATGCCCATCGTTTCGTCCAATTACTGGAATGTCGTTCACGGCAACACGCCTGACGAAGTGAAGCAGGATGCCGAAGGCATGCAGATCATGCGCGTCTTAGGCCGCAACATGGCTTGGCTCCTCAAATGCATCGAAGCCGGCAAAACCGCCGGCATTACAGCTCCTGAAACAGAAGCTAAGGTCATGACCAATTTCATTCGGTAAATTGCCCGCAAAAAAGACTGGCTTGCTCTGCGCAGGTCAGTCTTTTATCGTATAACCGATATGCATTTAGTCTTCTCTTCCCCATTGACAGGCCTATTTACCATGCCGTACCATAAGCATATACTGGTAAATTGCAAGTTGAATTTGAACAACCATAATCAGGAAACACACTCACTAGCATAAACTTCATCGAGGAATGCATCAAATAGCTCTGACGGCGTATGGTAGCCCAA
>NZ_NFIY01000045.1:0-1077 GCF_002163455.1 Megasphaera sp. An286
ACTGAGCATAATGTACGAAGGCCGACTCCCAGAGTAACGCATAGCTGGCAAAAGCAGGCGAAAATCCTGTCTGTACTTGACATGTTCAGCATGTGTTGTTATATATAAATCATGAGCTGAAAGTTCTCAAATTCGCTTTCAGCTTACCAAGTATCATAGAAGATCTATGTTTACAGAGATTTTTTCACAGGCTCGCGGGAAATAAAACGGCACGCCGTTCAAGGCCTCCGTGACAGCGGCATGATGGGCGAACTCTTTTCCTCTGTCCGGCGTAAGGCTTTTTACAGGTTGCCCTTGCAGTACCTGAAGCAATACCGTATTGACGGCTTGTGCTGTCTTTTTGGCTGCTTTGCCTCCTACCAGATACCGGCTCTTTCTATCTACCAACGTAACCAGACAGGCTTTTCCTGTCTTTCCTGCTATGGTATCACATTCCCAATGTCCTCGCCGGGAGCGGTTAGCGGCTCCTGCTGGCCGTTCCGAAATATCGTGAGAGATGGGAATAGAACCCCGTCGTTCCTGATATTGCCGGGTATGCCGGGATTTTCCATGATGCCGCAAGCGGCGGACCGCACCGCGGGACCCATGGGAGGACGACGTTTCATCAAACATACCGGCATATATGGCGCGGTAAATCGTTGCATAGCTAAGGAGTGCCTTCTGATGTTCCAGCTGCAAGCGTCCGGCAATTTCTTCTGGGGACCAATGATGCACCAGGAAGAGATTTTTAACCAATGCGAATAGCTCGGCATTCTCTAACCGCTTGTGAGGCTTGCATGCCTTACGGCGGCGGGCATACTGTTGTTGTGCGGTGATGGGCAGATACTTGCCGTTCACTGTATTTCTGCGTAGTTCCCGTGAGATCGTGGATTTATCTCGGCCGAGGGCCGCCGCAATTCGAGAGATAGAATAGGACTGCGCGCGAAAAAAGAGTAGATTTTCTCGTTCAGATAGAGTAAGATGATGATAGTGGCACATAGGTTTCCTCCGAGATATAGATTTTGTTTGGTAGCATTATTATATCAGAAACCTATGTGTCATTTTTTATAGGTGTTGCACTTGTATTGTAAATTCGCC
>NZ_NFIY01000046.1:0-1044 GCF_002163455.1 Megasphaera sp. An286
GAGCAATCAGCTCTTCACATATCATGGAGAGTTTGATCCTGGCTCAGGACGAACGCTGGCGGCGTGCTTAACACATGCAAGTCGAACGGGAGGACATGGGAAGCTTGCTTCCTATGGACTCTAGTGGCAAACGGGTGAGTAACGCGTAAGCAACCTGCCCTCCGGATGGGGACAACAGCTGGAAACGGCTGCTAATACCGAATACGTTTTCATTGCCGCATGGCAGTGGGAAGAAAGGTGGCCTCTGAATATGCTACCGCCGGGGGAGGGGCTTGCGTCTGATTAGCTAGTTGGAGGGGTAACGGCCCACCAAGGCGACGATCAGTAGCCGGTCTGAGAGGATGAACGGCCACATTGGAACTGAGACACGGTCCAGACTCCTACGGGAGGCAGCAGTGGGGAATCTTCCGCAATGGGCGAAAGCCTGACGGAGCAACGCCGCGTGAGCGAAGACGGCCTTCGGGTTGTAAAGCTCTGTTATACGGGACGAACGGCTAGTGTGCCAATACCACATTAGAATGACGGTACCGTAAGAGAAAGCCACGGCTAACTACGTGCCAGCAGCCGCGGTAATACGTAGGTGGCAAGCGTTGTCCGGAATTATTGGGCGTAAAGGGCGCGCAGGCGGTTTCATAAGTCTGTCTTAAAAGTGCGGGGCTTAACCCCGTGAGGGGACGGAAACTGTGAGACTGGAGTGTCGGAGAGGAAAGCGGAATTCCTAGTGTAGCGGTGAAATGCGTAGATATTAGGAGGAACACCAGTGGCGAAAGCGGCTTTCTGGACGACAACTGACGCTGAGGCGCGAAAGCCAGGGGAGCGAACGGGATTAGATACCCCGGTAGTCCTGGCCGTAAACGATGGATACTAGGTGTAGGGGGTATCGACCCCTCCTGTGCCGGAGTTAACGCAATAAGTATCCCGCCTGGGGAGTACGGCCGCAAGGCTGAAACTCAAAGGAATTGACGGGGGCCCGCACAAGCGGTGGAGTATGTGGTTTAATTCGACGCAACGCGAAGAACCTTACCAAGCCTTGACATTGAGTGC
>NZ_NFIY01000047.1:0-805 GCF_002163455.1 Megasphaera sp. An286
TAACGCCCGTTACGTCCGTCGTGCGGAAGTAGAACTGCGGACGGTAGCCGTTAAAGAACGGCGTATGACGGCCGCCTTCATCCTTCGTCAATACGTATACCTGTGCTTTGAACGTCGTGTGCGGATGAATCGTTCCCGGTTTTGCCAATACCTGGCCGCGTTCGATTTCCTTACGGTCGATGCCGCGGAGCAATGCGCCGATGTTGTCGCCGGCTTCTGCCAAGTCGAGGAGCTTACGGAACATTTCTACGCCCGTTACGACGGTCTGTTTCGGTTCGTCGGACAAGCCTACGATTTCGACTGCGTCGCCTACTTTAACTGTACCGCGTTCTACACGGCCCGTTGCTACGGTGCCGCGGCCCGTAATCGTGAATACGTCTTCGACAGGCATCAGGAACGGTTTGTCCGTCGGACGGTCCGGCGTCGGGATGTATTCGTCAACAGCGTCCATCAGTTTGAGGATAGACTGTTTTGCTTCTTCGTCGCCTTCGAGGGCTTTCAATGCGGAGCCTACGATGATAGGTACTTCGTCGCCGGGGAAATCGTAGGAGCTCAGGAGGTCGCGGACTTCCATTTCTACGAGTTCGATCAGTTCGGGGTCGTCAACCTGGTCGGCTTTGTTGAGGTATACGACGATAGCCGGTACGCCTACCTGGCGGGCCAACAGGATGTGTTCGCGAGTCTGAGGCATCGGGCCGTCAGCTGCGCTTACGACGAGGATCGCGCCGTCCATCTGAGCAGCGCCGGTGATCATGTTCTTAACATAGTCGGCGTGGCCCGGGCAGTCAACGTGAGCATAGTGACG
>NZ_NFIY01000048.1:0-727 GCF_002163455.1 Megasphaera sp. An286
ATGACTTTAAAATAGCTGGGCCGGATGCGTTAAGACCGCATAGGAAAGGCAGGAAGAAGACATTGAGTACATCGCAATCAAGAGAAACAGAAGCACAAGTTCAGCATACAGAGGTTGACACCCGCGCAGAGCACGTCAAGGAATTAGAGGATGAACTTCTCAAGCTCCGTATAGAGAATGCAGTTTTAAAAGAACTGAGGAGACTGCGGTTAGAGGACGAAGCAAAACGGAGAGGGTTGCGAACGTCATCTTCAGTCTCCGAGGACAATTCAAACTAAAAGATCTCCTCTCCTACACCGGCATGGCAAAGTCAACCTACATGTACTGGCAAAAACGCGTTGGCCGCGAAAATCCGGACAAAGAATTAGAAGATACCATACAGGAACTTTGCAAACAGCATACCACCTATGGCTATCGGCGAATCACGGGTGAGCTTACCAATCAGGGATGGTGCGTGAATAAGAAGAAGGTGCAGCGCATCATGCAAAAGCTAAGCCTTCAGGTCACTTGTTTTACGCGAAAGAGCCGCAGATACAGCTCTTACAAAGGTAAGGTGGGAACCATCGCTCCCAATAGAATACGCCGTCGCTTCCACACGACGGTTCCCCATCAGAAAATCACAACAGATACGACAGAATTTAAATACTATGAAGTGGATGCCCAAGGGCATCTGACGCAGCATAAGCTGTATCTGGATCCCTTTATGGATATGTTCAATGGAGAAATC
>NZ_NFIY01000049.1:0-696 GCF_002163455.1 Megasphaera sp. An286
GTAACCTTACGGAGCCAGCCGTCGAAGGTGGGGGCGATGATTGGGGTGAAGTCGTAACAAGGTAGCCGTATCGGAAGGTGCGGCTGGATCACCTCCTTTCTAGGGAAGAGATAACGGATTCTGCGGAAGACGTTATAAATCTTTAGGTCGGCATTCTGGAGTACGTACACATTGTTCAGTTTTGAGAGGCCATGAACCTCTTAAAAAAATATCCCATGGGCCTATAGCTCAGCTGGTTAGAGCGCACGCCTGATAAGCGTGAGGTCGGTGGTTCAAGTCCACCTAGGCCCACCAGGGCAAGTCGATACACCCGAAATGCAAAGGCAGAGTACGGACAATCGAGGAGCCGTCATATGTTGCAATGACATGCCTGCCCGTCTGGTGGGAAGCCGGCGCAACGAGTGTGGGGGTGTAGCTCAGCTGGGAGAGCACCTGCCTTGCAAGCAGGGGGTCAGGAGTTCGATTCTCCTCATCTCCACCACAATTTTATTACGAAAGACCCGTACCTTGACAACTGCATAAAACGAAACGAACAAACCTCTTTTTTGAAGAAAAAGAGAAAGACTTAACGAACCGAAGAAACTCTGAAAACGGTGAAGACATAAAGTCAAGCAAGTAAGGGCGTACGGCGGATGCCTTGGCCATATCAGCCGATGAAGGACGCGATAAGCTGCGAAAAGCTGCGGTGAGGTGCAA
>NZ_NFIY01000005.1:0-139167 GCF_002163455.1 Megasphaera sp. An286
GGGCTACCATACGCCGTCAGAGCTATTTGATGCATTCCTCGATGAAGTTTATGCTAGTGAGTGTGTTTCCTGATTATGGTTGTTCAAATTCAACTTGCAATTTACCCCTATTTTATTTGGGTTAAAATTCTGGTATTACGGAATTAGGCCTTAATTAATCTATAGGTTTCAACATTATGTTTTTCTCCTAATTCAATTTTCGTCCTGAACAATCTAAATGGAGTACGGCTCGTAATACTGTACATCTGAATACACAGTAATCGCGCTACCCAATCCTTTGATTTCATAAGCTGCAGCGCCTGCTCTGTGAAATATCTGGATAACACTGGCTGTACCGTCTTGCTTTTTTTGATGTCCAGAAAAATCTAACTAATATCTGCTGTATACAACATAATTATTGAATCTACTCAAACGGATGTCTTTTTGTATGCTCTTGATGTGAAAATAATCAGCAAAGCGCCCTCACACGGAGGATGACCCAGCAAAGTGCGTCGAGCCCGTAACGTTGTGGTCATTTCAATCCACATCCTTACACGGAGGATGACAGCTCGATACGGTAGGCTTTGTCGAGGAGTACCAATTTCAATCCACATCCTCACACAAAGGATGGTTCTCTGCATTTGCCTTTACGGCAGGCTATGGCATATTTCAATCCACATCCTCGCACAAAGGATGACTGCTACGGTTATCAAATCGAGACGGATGACGGCATTTCAATCCACATCCTCGCATAGAGGATGACTTTATCAACGGCGGAAACGACTACATACGGACGATATTTCAATCCACATCCTCGCACGGAGGATGACGGAAAGAACATGAAGCCATATCATAACATGCTCAATTTCAATCCACATCCTCTCACGGAGGATGACTATTGGTCAATGTCCTGGACTCGGCAGTTCACAAGATTTCAATCCACATCCTCTCACGGAGGATGACACGGTATCAAGCTTTATTCTGCGTGTCTACCAAGATTTCAATCCACATCCTCTCACGGAGGATGACTTATCTGTCGTGATAAGCTGGGCGAGCTGTTGCAGATTTCAATCCACATCCTCTCACGGAGGATGACTTAAGCAGCGGGAATTACTTAGCAACTATTTGTGAAATTTCAATCCACATCCTCTCACGGAGGATGACACCCACGGCCCGGCGCAAAATCTTGACAGGTTTGCATTTCAATCCACATCCTCTCACGGAGGATGACAGAGATTATTCATATGGGGTAGGTGATATATATGATTTCAATCCACATCCTCTCACGGAGGATGACCTAATCTGCCTTACTACGTTGGCCATATATTTTCTATTTCAATCCACATCCTCTCACGGAGGATGACCCGATGCCGCTGGCGTTGTTCTGGGCGAAAGACTATTTCAATCCACATCCTCTCACGGAGGATGACTACCTTTATCACAGGCGTCTTTTCCGGAAACTGGATTTCAATCCACATCCTCTCACGGAGGATGACTGCAGCGTCATATCGTTGTCGTAAAAATCGACGTGATTTCAATCCACATCCTCTCACGGAGGATGACACGCAAAGCTCACGATTCCCATGCTCTTTCCTGACATTTCAATCCACATCCTCTCACGGAGGATGACGTGAATACAAGGGATTAGCCTACGATACCTATAGATTTCAATCCACATCCTCTCACGGAGGATGACGGTGGCGCACTGTCTGCGTATCTGGATTTCAACGAATTTCAATCCACATCCTCTCACGGAGGATGACCTATTTTTCTTCGTGTACGGCCGTCCTAGTATCGCATTTCAATCCACATCCTCTCACGGAGGATGACACGATACGGCAATGGCCGCCCGGCGGCAACAGCCATTTCAATCCACATCCTCTCACGGAGGATGACACGAGCAATTAAAGGTCGGCTCATTTTTTAAGTTAATTTCAATCCACATCCTCTCACGGAGGATGACTGAGCAAAGACGAGCTATTGAATATCCCGGTCAAATTTCAATCCACATCCTCTCACGGAGGATGACACGATTCCGGGAAAAGCGGTCCAGCTGATAGACGAATTTCAATCCACATCCTCTCACGGAGGATGACATCGCGCATGGCCTTGCGCCGTACGCCGTGCGTATATTTCAATCCACATCCTCTCACGGAGGATGACTGGAAGCAGTGGCAGGGTACGGCCTTCCTTATAACATTTCAATCCACATCCTCTCACGGAGGATGACAAAAATCCGGGGAAAGCGCCATTCCCCATACGCCATTTCAATCCACATCCTCTCACGGAGGATGACGTTCGTAGACTTGTCATCGTTCTCCTGCGGGAAATTTCAATCCACATCCTCTCACGGAGGATGACCGCTACATTTAGTATACTACAGTTTTCCATACAGCAAATATAGATATCTTTATGCAGCATGCTTGCTTCTGACCATAACAAATGGCCGCAAAGCTTAACACCATTAAAGGTTTTGAGTGCGAATGCACTGGCGAAACAGCCCCTGCTTTGCATTCGCACTTTTACCTGCTGCAGTCTTACTCTCTAGGGCGTATTCCTTTGCCACTGCAAGATTGCGCTTTTTACTATCAGTGAATCTGCTGGCTTCTTATATCATTCGCATACAGGTTACGCCTGCCGGCACTTTATCTTCATGTATGCGCACTTCATAGTCATCATATGAACGCGGAACGGCTTCGTCAGATTTTTTTTGAACCGAAACGGCTTCAAACAGCTTATGGGCCGGCGCATTTCCCAATTCGCTGTCGTGTTTAAATACGATGAGCTCCCGTACAGTCATCTTACCGCGAGCTGCCGAATGATCGTGTTCAAACATATTGATAATACTCGTCCACAGAAGCTTCAGGTCTTCTTCTGTAAATCCTGTTACCCTGCGGGCCAAGTTAGCCGACACGTAGCCTTCGGCCTTATACAATCCATAGGGTACAACATACTTTCGGCCCATCGTTCCCGGCGCATCTTTGGCCTCTGCGTCAGCTTCCGTCGTATGCGTGACGCGGGTAATTCCTATTTCCTGCGGAATGATGGGGTCTATGCTTCGGGCAAAGCCAATCTGCACCGGTCCGCGAACCTGTCCGCAATTCAGCGAATTTTTTACAAAGGTCGTCATGACGGCGCCAAAGGTACGGATGTCATAAAAATTCCGGCACATGAAATCCCGGATTTGCATATCCAGTTCCGGATTGTCTTTCTTCAACTTTTTTAATTGATCTTTATTCTTTTGTATCCCCAAAAAATTAAATGCTTCCGTGTCATTTCGCTCTAAGGGAACTCTTTCTTTTACGTAAATTCGGTACCCTTCCTGGTCTTCGCAAGCGATTTCTACGTAATTGCGAATCTTTCGCTTAAGGCAGACATCTGTTACGATGCCGTGTCCCGTTTCCTGATCCATGCGGGGCATATTGCCTGCGTCGGGGTCGCCGTTAGGATTTCCGTTTTCCACGTCAAAAAGTATGACGAACTCATATCTGTTTTTAATTACGTCAGCCATTTACGCTTCCTCCTTATTATGTCTTGCCAAAAGGACTTCTCGCTGGTGATAATACCCTAAAATGAATTCTCCCTGCTTACTCAGCGATACATGCATCGGTATGACCTGTTCCCCGCCTGGCAATGTTTTCAGCAAACTGCAAATCAGGCGGTCCATATCTCTCGCTATTCCGGCTTTTTCTTTTCTTAGTTTTGCCAAGTGATGATTGGCCAGCTTTAGCAGTACAGGGAATACAACGGCCGGCCGGGTACAGGCCGAATCGAAGTAGCTGTCTCTAATCGTCGTATTGATCTTGGAATCATACTGGTATTGCACATATTCCAGTGCGGCGAACAATCTCCCCAAAACGTATGCCCTGTCTGTCGATGCTTCATTCAGTCCCACAGTCATATTCCTCCCTTTATTTTTTATGAGATAGGCCTTGATAAAGGCCGCGCGGCGATAATTCACTTTCCCTGAACCTTGGTCGGCATGAATCCGCAGGATAATCGCCTGATACAAGGCTTCCGGATAGGCCTGATCCGTTAAGATGGCTTGTAAAACGGCTCCGGCCAATGCCGGCGAAACGGCCTTATGCTGTGATTTTGGAGATACCGTTTCCTGCAGCAAGACCCAAAGGGGCACGCATTCGCCAGTTTCAAAAAAAGGCTTGACGATCGCCATTCGTTCCATATGATTGGCAATATGGATCATAAAATCTCCAAATGTCCCGGCCAGGAAGCACCGTACGGAAAGGCGGGCTGCATTAGGAGACAATCCCAGGATATAAAAAGGGTTGCTGTATTCCATTCGCAAGCCTTTATAATCAAACCAGCCCTGCCGTTTTATATCGTCGAAAACGCTTCGCAGCACCTCGTCGCTCATCCCTTCTTCATCGGGCCTTTGGGCACATAGAAATTCGCTGAATACATTTTGATATGCCTCGCACTGCCTTTCAGCCCAATACACGATCGTCATATCGCCAATATACTGGGTATTTCGGTTCATTTCTCCAGACAACAGATAGTTCAGGGCTGTCGAATAGGCAAAGGCAGCATATTCTGATACGGGAGCATTTACGCCTTGCTCGTCGTCATGACCATAGGACTCATAGGCCGGCGCATTAAAGGAAACCAAGGAAGCGCCGCTGGATTGGGCTCCCCGCACGCCTTTGATGCTTGGATGCAGCCTGGCAATGGGAGCCTGCTCGCCAGTCACCAGACACTGCATGACGACGGCCTCATCCTGACGCTTCCGCTCATTCCAGGCCGCCGTTAGTTCTGCGTCCTGCATCACATTACGGCCATTGACGAAGAATATGATGCCGCCGCCTTTGACGAGGCCCTCCCAATGAGCAGCCACGGCTTGATGCTCTGTCGCCGTCTCAGGATTCCACGAAGCAAAAAAATGCTTGATAGCCTCTGCAGCCGTTCCTGCATATGGTCTCAGCAGGTCTTCATGCAGGCGTTTTGCCTGAGCAAAGCACTGCCTCGCCCGTTCCAGCTTAGCCCCGTCGATGCCTAAAAGATAGGCCGCGTTATCATATAGAAATTGCGGCGCAATGCCGGAAGACCGTTTCAGCGGCTGCGGCACCGTCATCAGCCGAGGCACATCGATTACCTTTTTCCCTCTGGCCCGGGACTCCATCAGCGTGTAAATTTGCAGCAACTGCCCGTCAGTCCCTATATCCAAGGCATAGGAAACGTTTGCCTTGGCCCAGCCCATGGGAGGCACTTTATTTTCTTTTATTAATTGTTCATAATATTGAACCAACGCTTGCAATATCATCGCTGCACCTCGCAGTCCCGAAGGTCCAAAATGCCGTTCTTCAATACGGCGTGAAAAAAGATAGGCCTAATATTCATCGAGTCCGAATAGTCCATGTCATACAGCATATATCCCAAATCCCTTGTCTCATTAGGATAGGCCGTTTGAATTTCCGTGCCACCCCATTCCCGAAAATGGGCTGGAAACTCTCTGAGCCCAAAGTAGGGTTGATGAAAGCACTGCCCGCGCCGCAGTCTCCGCTTGATGATATCGGAAAATTTCCCGTGGTTGTCGGAAGGATTTGCCTTGTCCGTCAGTTCGAAATGGGCCTTAATGACGTAATGCACGTCTTTCAGCATGACAGCAGCCCGCTGCTGTCGATCCTCTGAAGCCGCTAAATACAGCGAACCCTGTTCCTTCTTTATCGCTGCCGAAACCGTCCGGGCATTAATCTTTGACCGCACTTCGTTTTTCTTGACAGCAGCAAATTGGATGGGCTTTAACACATAGATACAGTCTATGACCCATGTCATCCCAGGATGCCAGAAAATGGCCTCTAATATGCCTCGCGCAGCGGACGGCGAGAGAATTTCGAAAGAAACTCTCTCCGCTTTATACTCAGGGCGAGTAAACAAAGCGTATTCCCCCCAAACCTCTACGCATACTCCATAGCTCATTTTTTCACCTTCTTTTTTCAGTTCTTTTTTAGTTATATAAATTATATCATGAGATTTAAAAATAAATCAATAATTATTTGTCAAACGAATTCTTTTTCTGATATGATAAAGTAAGTCGTTGTATGATTCAAAATACAATGTGGGTTGAAATAGTTCCTTTTTAGGACACAAAAATAGGGCAGCTCCGGCTGCCCATTTTTGCTGTATAAAACTAATATTACCGGCATATATCCTCTGCAAGCAAGCCCATCTGTTCGTCATAAGCGTCTGCATCTGTCAATATGCTGATACCTTCATCTAAGATTTCTATTTGCGACCGAGCGCACAGCAGTTCATACGCTGCATCAGGAGAACCGCACGCTGTACGTACCGAATACCGGCCCGCTTCACGCAGCAGTTCTTTACTCCGTTCGCCGTTCCGCAATCGCTCGGCAATATGCCTAGCCGTTTCATCACGATGAGCAATCAGCACTGCCATATCTGCAGATTCAATGATCTTGAACGCATCAGCGACTTGCGCAAAGGGAAGAACTCTCTCCTGGATCAGTTTCATAATCCGATTTTTATCTAATCCATCGCCTTTTATAGTATATAACAACTCAAAATACGCCCGAACAGCTTCTGGCGAACGGATATCGCCGGCAAAGACAGAACAAATTCGTTCCGCCGCTTCCCGTTCCTGCCGCATATAGGAAGCCGGCCTGACTTCCTCCGCCTTAAAAGAAAAAACAAAAACGCCCCTTTCTTCAGCCGTCCATTCGTCTTCACGGCTGCATCGCCCCGCCGCCTGAATGACACTGTCCAAGCCAGCCATTTCCCGATACACATAAGGAAAGCTGATGTCAACGCCTGACTCGAGTAATGAAGTGCTGATGACAATGCATCGTTCCCTGCGCCGCAGCCGCTCGCGGATTTCCTTCAGCACGGCCATCCTGTGCGCCGGATACATATTTGTCGACAAATGATATATACCTTCCCCCTGCATCTTCCGAAACACCCTGCGGGCCGTCTTTTTAAGATTTACAATACACAGAGCCTGATGATGTGTCTCTAATGCCGCGGCCAATTCCTTGACCGACATAGCTTTGGGCATAACTCGTATCGCCACTCGCTGCCCCAAAGGATTCATTTCCCTGCTTTGACCATAAATTTCCTGAATATGCCTGCCGCCAAAAAATTGCTGCCACGGCGGCTGCGTAGCCGTACACAATACGGCGGCGCATGTATATCTTGCCGTCAGCTCGTCAATGCACTGCATGCACGGTTTCAGAAATCCGACAGGTATCATCTGCGCTTCATCAAACACGATTACGCTGTCCGCTATATTGTGGAGCTTTCGGCATTTAGACGGCTTGTTATGAAACAGGGATTCAAAAAACTGCACGTTAGTCGTCACGATAACAGGCCCATCCCAATTTTCTGCTGCCAGCCGCTTCATCGTACTGCTTTCGTCTGCATCATCATACATGACATTCACGTGATGTTCTATGACGTTCTTTTCTCCCAAAATCTCTTTGAACACGGCGGCATTTTGCTCGATAATGCTCGTATAGGGAATCACATAAATGATGCGCCCTTTTTTCATCCGGCAAGCATAATGCAGCGCAAAGGCCATAGAAGAAATCGTCTTGCCTCCGCCCGTCGGGACCGTCAACGTATACAACGTATCGGCAGCCGTTTCGCCCATGGCGATACATTGATGCAGCACGTCTGTACGCTTGCGCTGAATTTCTGTATGCTGCGATTTCAAAAACTTCTGTATATAAACATCAAATCGCTCCTTCAGCGTATCTAATCGGTCAAACATATCCGTTTCAGCAGCTCGGCGTCCCTGCATAAAGGCTGCCGTATCTAAAAAGTCCGCATCAACCAGACAAGAAAACAGCATGCGGATGTAAAACATGGTGCTAAATGCCGACCTTTGTATTTCTTCGCACACGTCCGTCGATACCGCGGCCTGGGGCTTGGGAAAATCCTGCCGATAGGCCTGGTAATCGGGAATATCGTCGGGAACTTCTTTTTTCATTCTTCCTAAAAAGGTCCCGTCATATTTGCTGCTGACGCGGCTGCCTCCGTCGAGCAGGCCGCTGTGATGTCCCGCTGCGCAAACAGCTTCCGGAAACAAGCCGGCTTGATATAATTCTTTCGCACCGGCCGTCGAGTGATCATACGGACGCCCCTGGCCTGTCTCCATACGCCGCCGCACCGGCTCTGCGTATTTTCCGATATCATGATAGGTACCTATTATCCGTCCCGCTTTCCCTGCACCAAACACCGCGGCGAAGGCTTCGGCAATTTTTCCGACGTTCTCTAAATGAACGGGCAACGGCTGTACTTCTCCCGTCTCTTGATTTTTATGGCCAATGAATTTCTTTGTATCGTCTTTATCGTCCATGTAAAGTCTCCCATTGATAGTAAATTCTAGTATGCTGATACGGTGATAACTGAAGAAATACTCCACAAAGGAATGCGGCGTCCTTATCTGACAAATCAAGCAGTTCAAACCATAGTTTCGTACGAAAAATGACGAGGCTTCGCCCAGCACCATTTATGGTCTACGAGATTTTAATTTACATCCTTGTATGAGAAGTGACAAGCGTTAAAACAGCCCTAATACACAGACATAAATATTTCAATCCGCACTTTCGTGCGAAAAGTGACGCGCAAAAACAACGCTGGCGGGCCAGCCGCAACTTATTTCAATCCACACCTTCGTACGAGAAGGGACTGCCAAGAAGACAATGAACCATACGACGTATGGGATTTCAATCCACACCTTCGTACGAGAAGGGACTGCTGCATTTAGTATATCATGAAAGCTACTTCAGCAAATGCAGGTATTGGCAGCTATATACGGCACTGCGTACCGTTTTTCCGCATCAACAAACAGCATATTTCCATACATTTTAGTGCGAAATCAAGGGAAAACTGCCGCATGCTTTCGATTCGCACAGGCTGCATTTGTTTTCCCACTATTCGTATTCTTATCCTTATTATACCAGATGAAGCCTGCCTATCGTTCATTTTTATCCTTGCTTATGCCATACTATGTTCTATCTAATTCGCCATCAGGGTATGTTTCCCCAAATTCCCTGCGTTCTTGACAAGCTACTACGACGGATAGACGGATGAAAGATGTCCAAAGAACTAATCACCGCTTCATACAGTAAGCAGCAACAGGCTGCTTGAAATCATATCACCCAAAGAAATACACGGCGGCCAAGGCGGCGATGATAAAGCGGTAGACGGCGAAGGTGGTCAGTGTCGAGCGGTTCAGGAAGTTCAGGAACCAGTAGACCGACGCGTAGGACACGGCGAAGGCGACGAAGAAGCCGATGGTAATCATGTCGAAGTCGTTGTCCGTCAGGACGTACATGTTTTTCAGCAAGTCGTAGAAGCAGGCGGCCAACATAACCGGCACGGCCATGATAAAGGAAAAGTCTGCCGCCGCCTTACGGCCGACGCCGAGGAACAGGCCTCCGGAGATGGTCGAGCCGGAACGGGAAAAGCCCGGCCACAGGGCAAGGATCTGAAACAGGCCGATACCGAAGGACTGGGCGACGGTGAGCTTGTCCACATTGTCGCACAGCGTTTTGCCATGGGCTTTTTCAGCTGCCATCATGAATACGCCGCCGGCGACGAGTCCGACGAGGACCGTTTCTACGGAAAACAAATAGGTCTTAATGAAGTGATGAAGCAAATACCCGACGGGCAGGACGGGGACTGCACCGGCGGCGATGTGAACCAGCGTCAGGCCCGTATCGGAGCGCCGCCAGTTTTCCCGCCGCAGCAAGGGCCGCCAGCCATTAAAATGCAGCATGGTCAGGATTTTTTCCTTATATATGACCGCCACGGCCATGATAGCTCCCAACTGGATAAAGACTTCGAATACGCCGGCCTGCTGGCCGTCATAGCCCAGCAGATGGCCGACGAGAATCATATGGCCCGTCGACGATACGGGCAGGAATTCCGTTGCCCCTTCGACGATGCCCAGGACGACGGCGATAATATAGTCATACACGATGAGTCCTCTCTTTTCTGTCCGATATTATTGGTTTTCATAGATGAGCCAGCGGCCGGCCTTTTTCACGCCGACCCAGTCGCCGGGAATGCCGGCTTTGTGGAAGTTGGCGTCTTCGTTTTCATGGACCAGAAGCACTACGTGGTCGTGCTGCGCCAAGTCTTCGATTGCCATGAAGGGCATGATGTTCTTGGCATTCCAGTTGATGCCGCCGGGCAGGGAGTCTTCTATTTCATCGGCCCATTTCAGCCGCTTGGCGTCATAGCCGGAGTAATAGGCCAGCGATACGGGATAGCGCCCGCCGTAGACGGCGACGCAGGTACGGCCGTCGGCCATGCGCTGTACGGCCTGGGCGGCATCATAAGCCGACGCCTCCCGGCACAGGGGTACGGCGACGAAGAGGGTCACGATCAGATAGAAAGTAACGCCAACCGTCGTCAGAACAGCGACGAGGCGCTTATGATGGCGCAGGTACGCAGCAAAGGCGATGGCAACAGGAATCATGTACGGGAACGTATAGGTCATGTATTTCGTAGCCATGCACTGGTAAAACACGAAGACGACGACGGCCCAGGTCACGAGGAATTGTTCCTTCATGGACAGGGAATCTGCCATGCGGCGCAGGCCAGCAAAGCCTCCCGTTCTTAAACAAGCTCTCAGCTTGTGAACCGGTTTATATTTCTTTGCGGCCAGAGGCAGCGTGAATACCCAGGGAAAGAAGCCTAACAGAAACACGGCCGTATAGTAATACCACACGTTATCCCTGGGATGCTCCGACACGGTAGCCCGCAGGACGTTGTGGACGCCGATGAACTGGCTGATGAAATCACCGCCGTGCATCATGTACATGGGTACGTACCACAGGCCGGCGATGACAAAGAACAGCAGCAGCCCCGATCCCAGCTTGATGTGCAGGAAAACAGATTTGAAATCTCTCCGCCACAGTAAAAACAGGACGATAATCAGCCCCGGCAGGACGAGGCCTACAGGCCCTTTCGTCAGGACGGCCAGGGCGGCGCAGGCATAAGCTCCATAATACAGGCGCGGCCGCCCTTCACTGTAGGCGAGATAAAACAGCATGAGCGTCGCTGAAAAGAAGACGAACAAGGTCATATCCGTAATGACGGCGTGGGAAAGGTAAAAGTATTCCAGCGATGTCACGAGGACCAAGGCCGCGACGAAGCCCGTCTTTTTGTCGTACAGGCGAGACGCGAAACCATAGGCCATGACGACGCCGATGAGACCGAAGACGGACGGGAAAAAGCGGGCGGCAAATTCCGTCGTGCCGAACAGGGAAAAGGCCGCCATGAGCTCCCAGTAAAACAAGACGGGCTTGTCGTACCAGTAATTGCCGAAAATGCGCGGTGAAACGTAATCGCCTGACTGCAGCATTTCCATCGCCGTCAGGGCGTAATTCGATTCGACAGGGTCGGTAATTTTGATCAGGGCGTTGCCTGTAAAGCAGACGAGGACGGCCGCAGCCAGCAGGATTGGAACGTATCCTATGTCGTCCAGCAGCCGCTGCAGCAGGTTCGGCGCAGCAGCCGGCGCGGCGTTCAGCAAGCGTTCTTCACTGCGATGTAAGCATTCCATCTCATCGTCCCCCTTGTCCCGCAGCATACTGATATGTCAGGATAATGCCGTCTTTCAGTTTCATGTACGGCTCCCAGCCTAGAAGGCGGCGGGCTTTTTCATTCGATAATACGGAGCGGTAAATGTCGCCTTTTCGCATTCTGGCAAAATTCGGCGTCAGCTCTTTTCCCGACGCGCGGCGCAGCTCGGCCAGTACGTCCAGGAGCGACGATTCCCGGCCCGTGCTCAAGTGGTATACTTCGTCAGCCTGCTCCGTCGTCAAGGCGCAGACGATGCCGTTGGCAATATCGCCGACGTAGATGTAATCCCGCGACTGGCTGCCGTCGCCGTAGACCGTAATGTCCATGTCACGGGCAGCCCGTTTGGCAAATACGTTGATAACGCCTCCTTCGCCGCCGACTTCGGCCCGTTCGCCGTAGACGTTGGCAAAGCGCAGGACGACGTAATCCAGTCCATACCACTTGTGATACAGGCGCAGGTACGATTCGATCGTCACCTTGCTCAGGCCGTAAAAGGACAAGGGCGACAGCGGATAGTCTTCCGACAGGGGCAGATCCTTTTCCGGCGGATTGCCGTACACGGCTGCCGACGAGGCGAAGACAATGCGCTGCACGCCGGTCTTGCGGGCGCATTCCAACACGTTGACCGTACCCATGACGTTGTCCCTCGCATCGCCGTAGGGGTCCTTGATGGATACGTCGACGCGGGTCTGGGCCGCCAGGTGGACGACGCATTGAAACCGCCCTCTATCCATGACGTCCAGCAGCATCGGGCTGTTGATATCCAGGCAGACAAAGCCGGCTCCTTCAGGTACGTTCGTCCGCAGGCCGCCGCGCAGGTCGTCGACGACGAGGACGTCGTGCCCCATAGATAACAGCTTGCGTACGAGATGCGAACCAATAAAGCCGGCTCCGCCGGTGACGAGTATGTTCATAATGCTCCCTCTTTCTCCTATTGCTCAGGTCTTTATCATTTGCCTCAAGTATACGGAGAGAACTTAAACAAAGTTTGAACGAACAGCTACGAAAGCATAAACAGAGGGTAAAGAAATTTCCCGGAACATAAACGCAAAAAACTGCCGCGCCGAAGCACGACAGTTCTCACATATGCCATATGCAGTTATAGTACCATGAGCAGCGTCCCTATGGTGATGAGGACCGCGCCAGCGACGATCTTTAGGGTCGCCGTTTCATGAAACAGGAGGAAGGCCAGGAGCAGGGTAATGACGACGCTCAGCTTGTCGATGGGCACGACCTTGGACACGTCGCCCAGCTGCAGAGCCTTGTAATAGCAAAGCCACGACGCCCCCGTCGCCAGGCCCGACAGGATGAGAAAGAGCCAGCCCTTCCGGCTGATGCCGCTAATGTTGTCCCAGTTTCCCGTCAGACTGACCATGCCGAAGGCCATGACTAAGGCCACGGCCGTCCGAATAGCCGTCGCCACATGGGAATTCACGCCTTCGATGCCGATTTTTGCCAGGATAGTCGTCAAGGCTGCAAATACGGCCGATCCCAAAGCTAACAGCGCCCACATAGTACTTCATCTCCCTTTCTGTTATACCTTATCGCGAGCGGAACCGATAGCCTGCGCCCCACACCGTTTCGATATACTGCGGCTTAGCCGAATCCGTTTCTATCTTGTCGCGGATGCGGTTCACGTGGACCGATACGGTCGCCGTCTCGCCCAGGGATTCTGCGCCCCAGACGCGGTCAAAGAGCGTCTCCTTGCTGAATACCATGTCGGGATTTTTCGCCAGGAACAAGAGGAGCTCAAACTCCTTATTGGCCAGCGCTATTTCCTTGCCGGCGATGAAAACCCGCCGCGCCGACTCGTCGATTTCCAGGTCGCCGTACTGGAGGACGCTCTTCGACGTCTCCCGGGCCGTCAGCCTGTCATAGCGGGCCAGGTGGGCCTTGACGCGGGCGACGAGCTCGTTAGGGCTGAAGGGCTTTACGATGTAGTCGTCTGCGCCTAGCCCCAGTCCCCGTATCTTGTCGATGTCTTCCTGCTTGGCCGATACGAGGAGGACGGGGATATTCTTGTGCTCCCGAATATGGCGGCAAATCTGGAAGCCGTCCTGGCCAGGCAGCATGATGTCCAGCAAAATCAAATCGAAGGGCTGACGCAGCGCCTGCTCCTGCCCCTTGATGCCGTCGGTCTCGATGGACACGGCGAAGCCGTTGGCTTCCAGATAATCCTTTTCCAACTCGGCAATGCCTTTATCGTCTTCAATGATCAATATGTATTTCATCGTCAGTTCCTTCCTTCCGTATAGGCAATTCGATACAAATGGTCAGTCCCTTGGGCTGGGTCTGCTCGGCCCAGATCTTCCCTTTCATTTCATCGATGATCTGCTTGGCTACGGCCAGGCCCAGGCCGCTTCCCTTGGCCACGTTGCTGCGGGCCTTGTCGGTCCGGTAAAACGAATCAAACAGCTTGGGCAGGTCGTCTTCGCCTACGCCGCGGCCGTCGTCGGCAAAGGTCAGCCGCACGGCGTCGTCTCCGGCAGCATCCAGGGATATGGTCAAATGGCCTTCGTCGCCGTCTTTATATTTTACGCTGTTGCCGATGATATTTTCCACGACCCGCTGGAAATGGGTCCGGTCCATCGATACGACTGCCGTATCCACAGACGCCGTATAGGAAATATCCAGCCCTTGTCTGCGGAAATGTTCGGCCTGCTCGCTCGTATAATCTTCCAAGTAGCCACAGAGATCTACGTTTTCCCAGCAGAATTCCACCTGTCCCAGGTCAAACTTGGAAAAGAGGAACAGCGTCCGCACCAGGCGGGTCATCATCCTCGACGTATCCAAAATCATGGCCAGGTAATGGCGGCGCTTTTCCGCCGTATCGGCGATGCCGTCCTTCAAGCCGCTGGCATAGCCTTCGATGCGGGTCAGGGGCGTCGCCAGGTCGTGGGAAATGCCGGCGATGAGCTCCTTGCGGTTCTTGTCGTAGGCGTCCCTCATTTCCCGCGACGCCTTCAGTTCCCGGCGCATCGTCTCAAAGGCCCTGCAGGTCTGGCTGATTTCGTCGTTCCCCTCGGCAACGACGGGATGATCCAAATTTCCCCGGCTGATGTCTTCGGCGATGTTCCGCATCTCCTCTACAGGCCGGACAATTTGCCGAGCCAGCAGGCGCGCTAAGAAAAGCCCTACGGCAATCGTCACGAGGACCGCCAATATGGCTAAGACGACAAAGGCGACCTTCACGATATTCTTCGAGCTGAGGTCCCAAATGCCGCCGTGCTTGCGCAGTTGTACCGGCCCGATGACGGCTACGGCTACGCCCGTCTCAGGCGACGTATAATGGAAGGCGATGCCTTCGTCTGACCAGTTGAGGGCCGCGCCGCTGCCCGGGCTGCGCCGGTACGCCTCGCCGATCGTCGCCCAGGGATCAGTATGCTCCGTCGCATACAGGATTTGTCCCTTCTGGGAAATCGCCACCGTAAGGCCCTGATCTTCCAAATGGTCGCTCGTCTGCATGAGCCGGCCCATGCCTCCGGTATACCAGTCGGCGCGGACGCAGAGGCGGCTCAGCTCAAACTGCACCGATAAGGTCGGGCCGTTGCTCTCCGGCCAGAGAAAGGAAATGGCCGCCGCCCTGTTGATGTTGCCGAAATGGAGGCCTAAAAAAATAGCGATGCTGACGACGAGAGTAAAGGCCACGGGAATGGCTATCATAACAAAGTTAGACAACAGCAATCGTTTTCCAATAGGTATATCTCTCAGGTTCATCTGTCCTTCTCCCCGCTTTCCTGCCGCATGACGCGCCTTGCCTTCTATTATACCACGCCGCCGCAGATATCTTGATACGTTCGCATAGTTATACTTATTGCAGTGTATGCGGAAAAGATAAACAAAAATTAAACGAAGGAAAAATTCTTCATAAAACCTCCGTGCCCTTGTCTTTTCTGCAGCAGGTATCCGATTGATGGGCTTAATACATTTAAAATGCAACTATATTTTTTAGAAAAATATTCCGATTTTCCTGTGGATGTTCTGCATTTTTACGAAAATCCCAGGCCGCAGGCCGCGCCCATGTCCTTTGCTTTCGCATATTTTACACGGCGAAATATCTCTTGTATTTGACAACACCCGTCCCTTAGTGATAATATGTTAAGCAACAACCAAATATACAAGTTCATCCAGAGCAGCTGAGGGACTGGCCCCATGACGCTGCGGCAACCCCCGTCAGGGAAGGTGCCAATTCCAACGGAGTATTCCGGCAGATGAAGCGACATACACGAAATACCGAGCCGTCATCTGTTTGACGGCTTTTTTAGTTGTACTGCCACCGGGTTGAACTCGTACTGAATCAAGGAGTTGATATTGTGATAAAACTGGAAAACATTACCAAAACCTACGACGGCAAGGCCCAGGTCCACGCCCTCAAAGGCGTCAACCTGACCATTGAAGACGGCGAAATCTTCGGCATTATCGGCAAGAGCGGCGCCGGCAAATCGACCCTCGTCCGCTGCATCAACATGCTCGAACGGCCGACGAGCGGCAACGTCATCATCGACGAAAAGAACCTGACGAACATGACCGACGCCCAGCTGCGGGCGGAACGCAAGCATATCGGCATGATATTTCAGCATTTCAACCTGCTCTCGTCGCGGACGGTCTTCGACAACATCGCCTTCCCCCTGGAGCTCATCGGCGCATCGAAGGAAGCCATCCAGAAAAAAGTCGCCGACCTTTTGGAATTAGTCGGACTGACGGACCGGCAGTTCAACTACCCGGCCCAGCTGTCGGGCGGCCAGAAGCAGCGCGTCGGCATCGCCCGGGCCCTGGCCAGCGACCCGAACATCCTCCTGTGCGACGAAGCCACGTCGGCCCTGGACCCGCAGACGACGAAATCCATCCTCGAGCTGCTCAAGGACATTAACCAGCGCCTTGGCATTACCATCGTCATCATTACCCACGAAATGGCGGTTATCAAAGAAATCTGCAACCGCGTCGCCGTCATCGAAGGCGGCGTCATCAAGGAAGCAGGCCGCGTCGTCGACGTCTTTACCAATCCCCAGTCCCAGACGATGAAGGACTTCGTCAAATCGGTTATCAACATGGAGCTGCCCGCCGGCATCGCCAAGATGGGCATTACGGATCAG
Source organism: Megasphaera sp. An286 (assembly GCF_002163455.1). NCBI lineage: Bacteria > Bacillati > Bacillota > Negativicutes > Veillonellales > Veillonellaceae > Megasphaera > Megasphaera sp. An286. The sequence goes on from NZ_NFIY01000005.1 coordinate 16,641, forward strand.
CCTGCGCCGGGCTACGATATGCTCGTCCGCCTGCGCTTCAAGGGAGCCGCTACGAACGAACCTGTCGTCGCATCGGTCGTACAACGCTTCCACACCTACGTCAGCGTCCTCTACGGCAACATCGACTACATTCAGGACGAACCTTTCGGCTATCTCATCGTCGTCATCATGGGTTCTATGGAACAACAGGCAAAAGCATTTGAATATATTAAAGAATTACCTATTGGAAGCGAGGTTTTAGGATATGTCCCAAGAAATCATTAATTTAATGCTCCAAGGCATTCAGGAAACTGTTTTCATGGTCGCCGTCGCGACGATCATCGCCGCTATCATCGGTATTCCCCTCGGCATTACGCTGGTCACGACCAGCCGGGGCCATATTCTGGAAAACCGCTTTATCAATCAGATACTGGGCACCATCGTCAACATCATCCGCTCGATTCCCTTTATCATCCTCATGGTCGCCATCATTCCTCTGACCCGCATCATCGCCGGCACGTCCATCGGCACGACGGCGGCCTGCGTGCCCCTGACCATCGTGGCCATTCCCTTTTTGAGCCGCCTCGTTGAAACGTCTATCCGCGACGTCGACTTCGGCCTCGTCGAAGCCGCGGAATCCATGGGCGCCACGCCCTTCCAGATCATCCGCAAGGTCCTCATTCCCGAAGCCCTGCCGACGATCATCAACAACATTACGGTCCTCATCGTCAACCTCATCGGCGCTTCGGCCATGGCCGGCGCAATCGGCGGCGGCGGCCTCGGCGACATCGCTATCCGCTACGGCTACCAGCGCTTCCGCGCCGACGTCATGCTGGCGACGATCATCATCCTCATCGTAGGCGTCAACCTCATCCAGGCCTGCGGCGACTTCGCCTCGCGCAAGAAAAATAAAAAATAAGTAGATACGATATAACCCAGACCGCAGCAGAACCTGCCATGGTCTGGGTTATGTTATACAGCGCCGGATTTGACAAAGAAAGGGCCGTATGAGTAAGATGTATATATACGTATGCAACAAGGAGGCATGAAGTATGAAAGCAATGGTACTGTATTACTCTAAAACGGGCCACACGCAGAAGATGGCCGAAATCATCGCCCAGGGCATGGAACGGGTACAGGGCGTCCAGGCCAAAGCCTGCTCTATCGACGATTTGGACGAAGCGTGGGCTGCCGAAAGCAAATGCATCGTCCTGGGCTCGCCTATTTATTTCGCCAGCGTCTGCGCCGACGTCAAGTCCTGGCTCGAAGGGCCATGCAAGAAATGCCAGCTCGCCGGCAAGCTGGGCGGAGCCTTCGCAACGATGGATTATCTCCACGGCGGCGGCGACCTGGGCATTCGCCTCATCCTCGACCATATGATGGTCTACGGCATGATGACCTATTCCGGCGGCGGCTCATGTGGCGCGCCTGTCATCCATCTGGGCCCTGTAGCCTTAAGCAAAGATCTGGACGGAAGCAAGGAAACCTTCCTGACCTACGGCGAACGCATGGCGGCTAAGGCTGTCGAGTTGTTCGGCATAGAGGGCTAATACTATACTTGACCCAATACTATGTATCATACAAAAGGACGCGTCATCTTAATCTGGCGGCGCGTCCTTTTTCTCTGCCTCATTGCATAATCTCCCTATGTTATATCGCTTCCAGCTTCACGCGGAACGAAATCATCCGCGCCGTGTCCATGGCATCGAACTGCACGACGTAGGCTTGCCGGTCCATATTGGCGTCGATGACGGTTCCCTCGCCGAAGACGGCGTGCCGTATCCGCTGGCCCGACGCAAAGGTCGTTTTGCCCTCCCGGTCAGGCCAGTATTTGCCGCTGTATTCGATGTAGTCCCGAGTCGCCCGGACGAGGCTGTCCGGCGGCGGATTATCATACGCCAGCACGTCCGGGCCCATATCCAGGATAAACCGCGACGGATAGCGGACTGCGCCGTCGAAATGCTGCCCGTCCGCTTCGGACAAATATAAGCCCCTTTCAGCCCGCGTCAGGGCTACGAAGGCCAGCCGCCGTTCTTCTTCCATGGCCTGCATCGTCCGCACCTTCCGCGACGGGAAAATGCCTTCGTTCAGGCCGTACAGGAATACGTAGGGGAATTCCAGCCCCTTGGCGGCGTGAACCGTCATGAGCTTGACCTTGTCGTCATCCGGCGCGGCGTCGGCGTTGGTAAGCAAGGCCACGTGGGACAAATAATGCTCCAGCGTGACTTCCTCGCCGCATGTCGTTTCATACTCGTACACGGCCTGCTTGAGCTCGGCCAGGTTGTCCAGCCGCTCCTGGCTGCCTTCGGTGCGGAGCGCTTTCTCATAGCCGCTGGCGTCGAGAATTGCCGACAGGACCTCCGATACAGGCCGGCCCTCGTACTCGGCGGCAAAGGACTCGACGAGCGCTGCGAACTGGCGGGCCTTCGTCCCCTTAAACAGGCCGTCGTCCATCGTTTCGACCAGCGCTTCGTACAGGGAGCAGCCGCGGGTGTCGGCGTATTCCTGCAGAAAGGCCATGCGCCGCTTGCCCAGATTGCGCTTCGGCACGTTGGCGATCCGCTGGAAAGACAGGTCGTCTTTATAGGCGATGATGCGCAAATAGCTGAGAGCATCCTTGATTTCCTTGCGGCTAAAAAACTGGACGCCGCTGTATATGACGTAGGGTATGTGTTCCTTCAACAGCGCTTCCTCCACAGTCCGCGTCACGTAATGGGCCCGGTACAGGACGGCCATGTCCTTGTAAGGCACGCCGCGTTCGCGCAAGGCCTTCATGCGCCCGGCTATCCACTGCCCTTCAGCCTGGGGATTTTCGGCAAAATGGCAGACCACGGCGTCACCGTCAGGCAAGGTCGGCCGGAGCGACTTGGCCATACGGCACACGTTGTTGTCGATGAGGGCGTTGGCCGCCGCCAAAATCTGAGGCGTCGAGCGGTAATTATCCATCATTACGATGGTCTTCGTCCCTGGGAAAGCTTTGTCAAACTCGAGGAGATACTTTACGTTGGCGCCGCGCCACGTATAAATCGTCTGGTCCGGGTCGCCGACGATGAACAAATTCTTGTGATAGCCCCACAAGACGCTCATGAGCTCGTATTGAAGCAGGTCGATATCCTGAAATTCGTCGATCATGATGTATTCCAGCCGCCGCTGCCATTTCAGCCGGATGTCGTCGTGCTCCTTGAAAATATACAGGGAAAACTTGATGAGGTCGTTGTAATCGAGGCCGAAGCATTTCTTTTCCTGATACAAATAGCCGTAGAAGATGATGTCCGCAGCCGACGAGGCTTCGTCGTACTTCTTTTTCAGCCGCTCCAGAGACATCGTAATCATGTCGGCGTAATATTCCGGTTCCTGGACGAGCTTGCGCATTTCTATCATATCCCGGGCGGCGGAAAAGGTCATATTGCGCAGCGTCAGCCCCCGTTCTTCGTAAATCATCTGGAGCATGGCGTCGATATCGGCATTATCGAGGACGAGAAAATTCTTGGGATACTGGACGGCGTGGCTGTCTTCCTGCAGGACCGATACGCAGAATCCATGGAACGTATTGACGTAGCCCGTGTCGTTGTCGCCTGTCAGGTTGTGGATGCGCCGGCGCATTTCCGCCGCCGACTTGTTGGTAAAGGTGACGCAGAGGATGTGGCCCGGCAAGATGCCCAGCTCGTTGACTAAAAAGGCAAACCGGTGCGACAAGGCCCGCGTCTTGCCCGAGCCGGCGCCGGCGATGACCCGCACGCAGCCCTCCGTCGTCGTCACGGCCTGACGCTGGGCGTCGTTCAGCCCCTGCAGCAAATCCATCATCGTATCCTCCCTTTCTGCGAACATTCGTTTCTTTCATTATAACAGGAATTCCGCCGCCGCTCAATACGAAATCCAGCCATTTCTCCTGCCGCAAAAACGCAGCCCCCCTCTATTCTTTTAATCTATCTAATGATATAATAAATAAGTTATACAAAAGGAGGCATACATGTTAGAAAAATTTCAAACCTTACAAATTAGCGACGTCATTCTCAACGCCTTAAACGAAATGGGCTTTGAAGAACCGACGCCGATTCAGGCAAACGCCATCCCCGTCGCCATGTCGGGCTGCGATATGATCGGCCAGGCACAGACCGGCACGGGCAAAACGGCAGCCTACGGCATTCCCGTATTAGAAAAAATATTAGCGTCCGAGCCGTCGAAGGAAATACAGGCCGTCGTCCTGTCGCCGACGCGCGAGCTGGCCATGCAGGTCGCCGAAGAGCTCAACCACCTGGCCCAATTCACCCACATCCAGGCCCTGCCGATTTACGGCGGACAAGATATGGAACGACAGCTGCGCCGCCTGCGCAAATCGCCGCAGATCGTCGTCGCCACGCCGGGCCGCCTCATCGACCACATGAAGCGCGGCACCATCAGCCTGAGCCATATTTCGACGATCGTCCTCGACGAAGCCGACGAAATGCTGGACATGGGCTTTATCGAAGACATCAACCTCATCATGGCCGCCACGCCCAGCACCCGTCAGACCCTGCTGTTCTCGGCCACCATGCCCAAGCCCATTCAGCAGCTGGCGGAAACCTTCCTCCATGACCCGCAGATCGTCCGCATGAAGGCCAAGGAAGTGACTATCGACCTCATCGAGCAGTCCTACATCGAAGTGCCGGACCGCCAGAAATTCGACATCCTCTGCCGCCTTCTCGACCTGCAGGAGCCGGATTTGGCCATCATCTTCGTCCGTACCAAGCGCCGCGTCGACGAGCTGTCCGAAGCCCTGAAAAAGCGTGGCTATTCCGCCGAAGGCATTCACGGCGACCTGACGCAGGCTAAACGGGACACGGTCATCCGCCAATTCCGCGAAAAGACTATCGATATCCTCGTCGCCACCGACGTCGCCGCCCGCGGCCTCGACATCAGCGGCGTCACCCACGTATTCAACTACGATTTACCCCAGGACCCGGAAAGCTACGTCCACCGCGTCGGCCGTACAGGCCGGGCCGGCCAGAGCGGCGAAGCGACGACCTTCGTCATTCCCCGCGAAATCGACCACCTGCGGGCCATCGAACGGCTCATCAAACGGCGCATCGCCCGCCGCAAGGCCCCGACCTTCTCGGAAGCCCTGGAAGGAGCCCAGCAGGCGGCTATCCGCCGTCTCGTCGCCGCAACAGAAGACGACAACTACAGCATCTACCGGGCCAACGCCGAAGAGCTTCTCACCCACTTCGACTCTGTCGCCCTCCTGTCAGCAGCCATCAAGCTGCTCACGAAGGAGCCGGACACGACGCCGGTCAACATTACGGAAGAAGCGCCCCTGCGCGTCCACCGCTCCCGCCGTCCCTACGGCGACAAAAACCGCCGCCGCGACTATCGTCACGACCGCAGCGACCGGAACGACCGTTCCGAACGAAATGACCGGAGCGAACGCAGCGGAGACTATCGGAACGGCAATACGAAACGCCGTCACTTCGCGCCGCGGAAGCAAAACGACAACGCGTCGGGAACGTTCCGCCGCAGCGGCGAAAAGAAGGTCCGTAAGGAGCCGAACCGCTCCGTGTTCAAGCCCTATTTTAAAGACTAATTCGCCTATCAAAAAAACCGTACCCTCTGACGAGGATACGGTTTTTTCTTATTCATATGGCAATATCAAGGATATTATTTGCCTGTGAACGTAGCTTTACGTTTTTCAACGAAAGCGCCCATGCCTTCTTTCTGGTCTTCCGTAGCGAAGCAAAGGCCGAATACTTCGTCTTCATAAGCAATACCAGTGATAACGTCGCAGTTTATACCGCGGTTGATAGCTGCTTTGGAGAGCTGTACGGCGATCGGAGCGTTTTTCGCGATCTTCTTAGCCAATGCATATACGGTATCCATCAGTTCTTCCTGAGGAACAACTTTGTTTACGAGGCCGATACGATATGCTTCCTGAGCGTCGATCATGCCAGCCGTGAAAATCAGTTCTTTGCCGTAGCCGCGGCCAACGACACGGGGCAGACGCTGCGTGCCGCCGAAGCCCGGCGTAATGCCGAGGCCAACTTCGGGCTGACCGAATTTAGCGTTTTCAGAAGCATAACGGATGTCGCAAGCGCAGGACAGTTCGCAGCCGCCGCCCAAAGCGAAGCCGTTAATAGCAGCGATAACCGGCTGCGGCATGTTTTCGATTTCCGTAAACGTATCCTGACCGATTTTGCCGAATGCGCGACCTTCAACTGCATTCTTCGTGGACATTTCAACGATATCTGCGCCGGCTACGAAGGATTTGCTGCCGGAACCCGTGATAACGACGACTTTAATTTCGGAATCAGCGGCGATTTTGCCGACGAGGTCTCTTAATTCCGAAACCGTTTCCGTGTTCAGGGCGTTCAGAGCTTTCGGACGATTGATCGTAATCGTTGCAATACCGTTTTCTGCCGAGTAAAGAATGTTTTTGTAGTCCATAATTAGAACCCTCCCAAAATAATATATTCACACGTAGGACGTGCAAACAAGGGGCGTGAATACTCACGCCCACTGCCTGACAAATATAAATCGCTTGAGTTTACATTGCTTGCTTATAGAGTTGTGTTTGTACTGCTCGCCTATTATTTCGTGTAGTCGTAGAAGCCTTTGCCCGTCTTGCGGCCGAGGTAACCGGCGTTGACGTACGTTTTGAGGAGCGGGCACGGACGATATTTCGGATCGCCGAAGCCTTCATAGAGAACTTCCATGATGTGAAGGACAACGTCGTTGCCGATCAAGTCGCTCAAAGCCAAGGGGCCCATCGGATGGTTGAAGCCCAGTTTGCATACGGAGTCGATATCTTCTTTGGATGCTACGCCTTCCATCAAAGCCTGGATAGCTTCGTTGATCATGGGGATAACGACGCGGTTGCCTACGAAGCCCGGGAAGTCTGCAACTTTAACCGGGGATTTGCCGATTTCTTCGGATACTTCTTTGATTTTTGCGAACGTATCTTCAGAAGTAGCGATGCCGTTGATGAGTTCGATCAATTTCATGACCGGAGCCGGATTGAAGAAGTGCATGCCGATAACTTTGTCCGGACGTTTTGTAGCTGCGCCGATCTGCGTGATGGACAAAGAGGACGTGTTGCTGGCCAGGATCGTGTGTTCCGGGCAGAGTTCGTCTAATTCTTTGAAGATAGCCGATTTGATTTTCAGATCTTCGATAGCAGCTTCAACAACGAGGTCGATGTCTTTCATGTTGTCGGCCGTGCGGGTAACGAAGCCGGAAATGCGGCCCATTACGGCGTCTTTTTCTTCCTGCGTCATTTTTTCCTTGCTGACCAATTTCGTTAAGGCTTTATCAATTTTAGCTTTGCCGCCGGCGATGAATTCGTCTTTAATATCATTCAAAACGACTTCGCAACCGTTAACAGCAAATACCTGAGCGATACCGGAACCCATGGTGCCTGCGCCAATAACCATTACCTTTTTACAAAACATGTTAAACTCCTCCTTATTTCGCGTGATTTTTTTCACGAGTCTCTTTCGAAAACTCACGCGCGATATTAAAATAAGTTTCACTGCTTACACTCATAGTATATCACGTTTTCCAAAAAAATCTACCGAAAAAACGCGATTTTTCCAAAAAACTGCATATTATGTATACGTTTTTTTTATACACAAACCATGTCCAATACTTTTATTTCATCATTCGATACCAAAAGCGCCGTTTACTACGTTATATTATGAACGTTGGTCATACCAGATTATGTAATTTTTCACAATTCATTTTTTTGCCCTTCGCCGACATTTAAGGCCTGCAAGATATGGCGTCTTTGTTCGTATTGCCGCCTGTACATGGCCGTGTTGTCCTTATTCGGCATAAAGGTCTTGTGAACGGCGAGCTGCCGCTGGAGAGCCTGCTTGAGGTCGGCAATATCGCCGGCTCCGTAGGCGGCTACGATGCAGTTTGTCGGCACGGCCCCGCCGGCGACGCGCAGCGTCGATACCTGCGTGTCCAGCATGTCAGCCTTGATCTGATTCCACAAATCGTCACGGCTGCCGCCTTCCGTAATGGTCAGCGTCGTCAAGTCGATGCCTGCCGCCCGGTACCGGTCGGTGACCTCCATGTAATCGTAGCCGATGCCTTCGAGGACGCAGCGCCACATCGCCCCCTGGTCCGAGTCGAGTGTCAGGCCCGTGAAGGTACCGCGCACATGGGGGAAATCACCGTTGCCGCCCGTCAGGTAGGGAATGAACATCGCCCCGTCGCAGCCTGCTGGATGGCGTTCTGCTAATTTGTCCAGCTCGGCGTAGTATTCGTCGTCTTCGCGGCGGCAGACAGAGTCCTTAAACCAGCGCAGAGCCAGGCCGCCGGTCCGCACCATGCCCCAATAGAAATACGTCCCCGGCAAGGTGCCCGAATTGAAGATGAGGCCGCTTCCCGGCACGGACAATTCGGGGATGATGCCGTCCGTAGCGGCGCAGAACATAGCGCACGTGCCGGCTACGTCGACGGCCTTGCCCGCTTCCAGAATGCCGCTGCCCATCATGGATTCCATCGTATCGCCGGCGCCGGCGCAGATGGGAATGCCGGCGGGAAAGCCCGTTTCCAGGGCGTCGGCTTCGCAGAGACGGCCAATAATGTCCCAGGGCTTGACGATGCGCGGCATGTATTTCTTGTCGATGCCCAGGATGCGAAGCTGCTCATCGGACCACTCCTTGGTCACGACGTTGTAGCCCAGGCCCCAGCCGGACATAGCGCCCCAGTCGATAAAGGCGTCTTCTCCCTGCAATCCGGCCAGATGCATGAGGACGTACGGGCAGTTGTGGACGAACTTGACGCCCTTTTCCTTAAAGGCCGGAATATGCTTCATGAACCAGCGGGCAAACATGGCCGGGAACATGACGTTCGGCTCGGCGTTGCCCGTTTCGGCCGCCCAGATATCCAGCTTCAAGGCCTTCAGCCCTTCTACGTCGTCGGCCGTGCGGCTGTCCAGATAATTGACGTACGGCGTCACGGCGTTTCCTTCGGCGTCGATGCCGGCAATGCCGCAGATGATGCCGTCGCCCATGATAGCCCGCACCGCCGCCGGGGAAATCCCCTTTTCTTCCAGCTGGCGGCTGCACGACGCCATGCACTGCTTGATGAGGCGGTAATATTCGTCTACGTCCATCTGCACCCAGCCGGGATGAGGATAATACAGCGTCGTCTTGGCCGTATCCATAGCTACGCATTCCATGTCCTCGCTGTACACGGCGACCTTTACGCTCTGCGTCCCGGCGTCAAATCCCAAATAATATTTCTTTTCCATATCCATTACCTGCCCTTCTATCTTGCGGCAAATCAAAAAAAGGCCGGAATACATCCAGCCTTTTCGCACTTGAGAACGGCACGGCAAACACACCTGCGCCGCGCCCGAAGTCTTTTCTCATCCAGACTATACTGTCGGTCCCGGAATTTCGCCGGGTCAGCTCCCTCAGGAGGTTGCGGACTGTCACCGCCGGTCAGGACTCTGAAAGGATTTCCCTTTCTCACCTTGCCTCAAAGACTAAATATATTAATGTAAATATATTATGTATTTTTTACATATATATCATACTACGATGGAATGAAAAAAACAAGTAAGACGACGGCAAAAGCAAAGCCCGCCCGGTGAAACGGCCTTGTCCAGACGCCGACGACCTATTCGCCGCGCTGCGCTCCATAGTGCTCCTGCAGATATGCTTCGCTAAATTCGATGAACCGTTCCAGCAGCGGCGACAAGAACTGGTTCTTTTTCCAGACCATGTAGCTTCCGTTTTCGATGAACGGCTTCATAGGGCGCATGCACAAGCCCGGCAAGACCGTGTCGAAGTCCAGCCCCAAGGCCAGGCCGACGCCGTTGTCCGTCAGGACCATCTTGTTGTATGCCGACAGATTCATGTACACGGCCAGGCGCACGTCGGACTGCCATCGCCCCAGCCAGGCTTCGACCTGATTTTTTACGGACAAGCGGGCCGGCATGATGAGGCGCTGCCCGGCCAGATCCTGCGGCTCGACGGCCTCCTTCGCCGCCATGGGATGATCCTGCCGCATCAGCACGGTCCAGCGGTCCTTGAGAGGCATGCGCAGGTAGCTGTACTTGCTCACGTCTACGGGCTCAATGAGTAGTCCGAAATCGAGGGTTCCCTGCTCGATGCGCTCCTTCACGTCGTCGGCAATGCCCGTATACAAGGTAAACTGCACCTCTCCATAGGCCTGCTGAAAGGCCGCCATGACCTTGGCCATAGGCTCCAGATTCTTCGTCTCGCCGCAGCCGATGGCGATTTCGCCGGAAATGACCTCGTCCTGCCGCGACACTTCCTTCGCCGTCTTTTCGGCCAGGTCGACGAGCTCCTGGGCCCGGCGGCGCAGTATCATGCCCTCCTCAGTCAGTATGATGCTGTGCTTGCTGCGCTTGAACAGGGACACGCCGAACTCTTCCTCCATCTGCATGAGCTGGCGCGACAAGGTAGGCTGCGTGATGTGCAGCATCTTGGCCGCCTTCGTAATATTCTCTTCTCTGGCAACGACTAAAAAATACTTCAGCACGCGCAGTTCCATGTCCTATTCCCCTTTCAGCAGACGTTTCTCGAACGTTAAAGGCCATTCTTAAAATATATGTAATCGTATCATTTTTCCCCATAAAATTCAATCGTAGAGCAGCTCAAGGAAAAAGGGCCCTTTCCCCGATGGGAAAAAGCCCTCTCTCGTTTATTTATTGATGATCTTGCCGATATTTTTCAATTCGATGGAAATGGTGCCGTCGGGATTGTTGATAAACTGGATGTAATCCGTGTTTTCGATGTATTCCGACGGGAAGATGATTTCAATGCCCGTATCGGTCTTGATCTTGTGGCTGCGGCCGGCCCGTTCGGCAAAAGCCTTGGCGATGGGCACGTCAGCAGGCAGCTTGGCCTCCTCCAGCTGGGCGGCAAATTCATTCCGCATGGCCTGCGAACCGGCGAACACCTCGGCCCCCAGATCCTGCGGCGAAAAGGCTTCGGCCGTCTCGGCGTTTTCGACAAGGTAATTCTTGGCCTTCGATAAGACCTCCACCGTATTTCCGCCGTGGTCCTCAGCCACCTTAGCGGCAATCTTGCTGACCAGCTTGACGGCGTCCCTGGCCGAAATGACCGACGTGCACTGCAGGAGCCGTTCCGGCAGGATATAGACGTCTTCCCCGTCCATCTGCCGCTTCTTGTCGACGAAGCGGATGGAGAAATCGCCGCAGTGTATGAGAGCGTAGGCCTCTATCTTCTGGGACGCGCCGGGCAGGATGGCGTAATGCTTGATGAGCTTGTTGTACACTGCCCCGTCGTCGTCCAATATCTGATGAGTATAGGCCGTCTTGTTGTCCAGCAGGAGTACGCCGATGCAGCGCACGTCGGCGTCGTCATTGAAATCGACGACGAGGACGTCCAGCGACGCCGGCCCGTCGCAGTGCAACAAGATGTCGTAGAGCTGCCGCGCCGTCTGGGACGCGAACTCGTCGAAGTCCATCTGGCCGCCGACGAGCTGCTGCAGCAGAGCCTGATAGGAGCTCGTCGCGTAAAATACGCCTGTCTGCTGGCCTGCATCCTGCAGGATGCGGCTCATGCGCTTGTCCACATATTCGTACACGACGTCGCTGCTGAAATCGAGGTCCTTCTGCGACAAGATGCACATGTTCGTATTGAAATCCAATATATGTAAAATCGCTTTTTGTATCATCATACGTATCTGTTGTTTCCTCCTGTTTATCCTTTATGCAGGGTAAAGACCGTCGCCTCGCGGGAGCAGAATACCCGGAAGGGCAGCCAATGGCCCGTGCCGCGGTTGACGTAGCCGTATGAGCCGCCCTGGCGGTACATGCCGCGCAGGTACTTGAAGCCAACGGATTCGACGACGGGCCCGATGAGGGCGAACTGGGCGCCGTGGGTGTGGCCGCACATCGTCAGGGGGATGCGCCGTTCAAAGCCTTCGTCGATGAAATCGGAATGATGCGCCAGCATGACGACGAAGGCCGATTCGGGCACGCCGTCCAAAGCATGAGCCACGTACTCCCGCCGCTGGGCCGTAAAGGCTTCGTCGCCGCGGGCAAAGCTGTAGTCTACGCCGGCAACGTAAAAGGGAGCGGCATCCTGGCCGGACCGTTCGGCCAAGCCCTCTCCCCGCCCGGCCGACGCCTCTACGGCGCTGTTGCGCAAAATGCGTACCGGTGTCGTTTCCAGCAAGGCCGTAATCGCCTCAAGGCCGCGGTAATACTCGTGATTGCCGTAGCAGTAATCTATGCCGTCGGGAAATTTCGCCGCCATCTCCCGCAGCACGTCGCCGCACTGCGGCAGGAGAGACAGCTCGTCGATGAGGTCGCCCGTAATTTCCACGCGGTTTACTCCCTCCGCCGCCAGCGCCTCCAAAGCCTCGCGGAGCCGCTCGGGACTGACGAACAGCCCCAGGTGGACGTCGGAAATCTGGCCGATTTTATAGCCGTCGAGGTAGTCCGGAAGGCCGGGATAGTGCAGGTCGTGACGGGTTACGGCCAGATAGCTCTCGCCGACGAAATTCCCCAGCACGCTCGTACCGGCTGCCGCTACGGGAATAGCCGCTGCTGCGCCGCGCAGGAAGGAACGCCGCGTAATCCCCCGTCCCTCCCCCTTTTCCGGCGGTACAGGCGGCATAGCCGTCACGCCGCGCCGTTTCTGCTTTCGCCGCCGCAGACGCCGCTCGATAAAGACGGCGGCAGAGGCGACGACTAAGACGGGAAAAGCCAGGAAAAACAGGAAAAACCAGCTGATAGCCCCCAGGGAGCCGTACATGAGGAGCATCCCCTCGGCAGTCCCTTGTACAGCAGGAAACACCCTCCCGTAGTAAGACAGGCCTGCGCCGGCGATAACTGTCGCCGCCGCCACGAAGACGACCAGAGCCAGCCAGCGGCTGCGGCGGTAGATGTAGTTCCACAGTACGGCGGAGCACACGCAGATGCACGACATGATGATCATGAAGTTGATAAAAAAGGGTCCCTTCATCTCGCCATAGCAGTGATTTTACCGTGAGGCCCCGCCCAGGGGACCGACGTCACGTCGCGCCTCGGCAGCCACTGCCAATCCTCCTTTTCCATAAGCTCCCCGCCAATCCGGCGGCCTTCGTAAATAGTCATCTGCCATATTTTATGGGAAAAGACGTGCTTCAGCGTCCCTATGGGCTCATCGTCGACGGCAATCGTCACGCCGACGCCTTCCGTCAGCTGCCGCACGCCGTCCAAACCATCCGTCCCGTTGGGAAATTCCCACATCGACGCCAGCAAGCCCTGCGGCGGCCGGCGGTGGATGAGCCAGCGTCCATTGTCCTCTACGACGACGACCGTTACCGGCTCTGTCGGCACCTTTTTCTTTACGATGCGCACGGGCAGCTCCTGCTCCCGGCCGGCCCGCTTCGCCATGCATATATCGGCCAAGGGGCATTCGCCGCAGCGGGGATGCTTGGGAATGCAGATCATGGCCCCGAAATCCATCAGCGCTTCGTTGAACGCCCCGGCCCGGCCTTGGGGAATCTGAGCCTGCACCAAGGCCGTGATTTCTTTTTTCACCGGCCCCGACAAGATGTTGCCGTCTATATTATATAGTCGGGCGAAGACCCGCAGGACGTTGCCGTCTACGGCGGCCTCGGCCTCGCCGTAGGCGATGCTCAGGATCGCCCCGGCCGTGTAGTCTCCGACGCCCTTCAAGGCCAGTATATCCTTCTTATTCTTCGGCACCTTTCCGCCGTACGACGCCGCGACCTCGCGCACGGCCTCGTGGAGATTGCGGGCCCGCGAGTAGTACCCCAACCCCTGCCATTGGCGCAGCACGTCGTCCTGCGAGGCCGCCGCCAGCGTGGGAATATCGGGAAAGCGGTCCATCCAGCTGTCGTAATAGGGCCGCACCGCTTCGACCTTCGTCTGCTGCAGCATGATTTCCGACACCCATACCTTATACGGGTCCCGCGGCACGTCGCGCCGCCACGGCAGGTCCCGCCCGTAGGCGTCGAACCATTGCAGCAGCACCGGCGACCACAAGGCCCCGTCCTTCATATCGTTATCCTTCATATATCTACCATCCTTTCGCAGCTTCCCCGTCGCCGGAAAAGCTGTATCTATAATTATATCGCATCATGTTTAAAAAAGGCAGTCCGTATGCTACAATATATAATGAATAAAAAAGGAGCATACACTATGGAACAGAATCCATTGCACCATATTCTTGAATACAATTTAGACATAGGGAAAACGAAGCCCGATACGGTCCACCGCGACGAATCGTACTGCCCCTTCTGCGACGTAGCCCATTTGAAGAACATCATGGATACCAGAGGCCATATGATTTGGCTGGAAAACGCCTACCCCGTCCTGAAGGACTCCTGGCAGACCCTGATTATCGAAACGGACGACTGCAACGGCGACTTTTCCACCTACGACGCCGCCTACGCCGTCGACCTCATCCGCTTCGGACTGGAAAAATGGTGTCAGGTCAAGGCCATGGAACGCTTCCGCCGCGGCTCCGTCGTATTCTACCGCAACCACGGCTACATGTCGGGCGGGACGATTCACCATCCCCACTCGCAAATCGTCGGCTTCGAGCACTACGACTACCACGACGACATTCAGTCCTGCCACTTCTCCGGCACGCCCATCCTCTGTGAAGAAGGCATAGAAGTCAACCTGTCCCTGCGGCCCATCATCGGATTTTATGAAATCAACCTCATCCTCTCCGACGAGGAAAAGCTTCCCCAGTTCGTACGCTATATGCAACGCACGGCGGACTATTTCATGTTCAAATTCATCCGCAGCAACGACAGCTACAACATCTTCTTCTACGACTTCCCCGGCGACGACAAGCTGTACGTCAAGATCATGCCCCGCTTCCTGACCAACCCCCTGTTCGTCGGATACATGATTCCCCAAATATCCAATCCAGGCCATCGGGCCCAGTTCATCGAAGCGATGAAAGGGCAGTTCGCCCAGCCTTAACTCACCAATCCCCTATAGAAAGGAAAGATACATGCGTTTATTTGCAATCGGAGACTTACACTTATCAGGCCATCCGCCTAAAAAGCCAATGGAAATATTCGGCCCCCGCTGGAAAGACCACTGGAGCCGTATCCAGGAAGACTGGAACAGCCGCGTCACCGACGACGACACCGTACTCATCGCCGGCGACACGTCGTGGGCCATGCACCTCAAGGACGCCCAAGAAGACCTGGACGAAATCCGAGCCTTGCCGGGCCGGAAGCTCATCATCCGCGGCAACCACGACTTCTGGTGGGAAAGCGCCGGCAAGCTCAACCGCATGGACGCCGAGAACAACATGCAGTACCTCTACGGCACGACAGTCACCCTCGACGAAGGGCGCATCGCCGTCTGCGGCACCCACGGCTGGGTCTGCCCCGGCGACATCCACTACAAGGAAGAACGGGACGCCAAGCCCTACCGCCGCGAGCTCCTGCGCGTCGAGCGCACCCTGCAGGAAGCGGAAAAGCTAGGCTGCAAGCACACCATCCTGCTCCTCCACTACCCGCCGGTCTGCGACCTGACCAAGCCCAGCGGCTTTACGGAGCTCCTGGAAAAATACAAGGTACCCCTGTGCATCTTCGGCCATCTCCACGGCATGCAGCCCAATACGATGTTCCCCCGCCGCTACAACGGCACCCTGCTCCACCTTGTATCGGCAGACTATCGGGACTGCAAGCTCCTGGAAATCACCTTTGACGAGGAGGAAGGAATATGAGCCAAATCGCCCAAAAACACCTCCTGGCCGGCATCATCTTCGGCGACGCCGAAACAGGAGAGTACATCTACCTGCCCGGCGGCGAAGTCGGCGCAGACAATCCCCTTTGCGTCTTCGAACACGACGGCACAAAGGAAGACGTCACTCTGGAAGAAGCAGGCTATCTCGTCGACCACCTGACCCTAAAATCATGCGCCCATCCCACCTTGGGAAGGCGGTCGTTTTAATACAAAAAATATAAACCCAGCGTCATGAAGCGCATACACCTTTCATGACGCTGGGTTTTCGTATGTTACAAAACTTTCTTCCACAGCTGTCGGCATCGCTGCTGACAACAACGCCTGTGTCAAGTCAATTTCGCCTTCAGCAGCTCGACATCGGCTATAGACAAGCCCGTTGCCGCGGTAATGTGAGACACATCTATACCCAGCCGCAGCATATTGACAGCAATAGAAACTTTTTCTTCACGTCGCCCTTTCTGTTCCCCTTCACGTCTTCCTTTTTGCTCTCCCTCACGTCTTCCCTTCTGCTCTCCTTCTCGTCGGGCCTCGGCCATGTCGCTGCGATAATCCCGCAGGGCTTTCTCCCGCTGTGCGTACTGCCGCCGCATGATTTCGTCTTCTGTAAAAGCCATTTCGGCGTTGACGACTTCCTTCATAACCGGGTCGCTCATGGCTAATTCCTCCGTTTCTTCGGCGCTGCAATTGGAAAAATAGGCCGTCCATTTTCCTAAGCAGCATTTTTTGAAAAACAGACGCCCGCAGCGCGAGCGCCTGTTTTACTAAATGCATATATTACCTCTTAAAAAATCCCTTAACCATTAATGCAATAAAACCTAATCCACTTAATCCTGCAAACGTAATATTTCCTAGGTACAAACTATACAATACGATTAAAAGAACAGCTATACATATCACAAATGCCATCCATTAACCACGTTTATCTCTATCTATGTTCCCTTGTATTTCTAATATTTCTCGCTGACGAATATGCTTAGAGTTTTCCTCAAATTCCCGCAATATAATTTCTGGTGCTTGCGTATAAATCAGCTTGTATTGTTCTAACATTGCTGGCGGAGGAATCGGCCCTTGATACGATTCTTGATGAACAACAGAAACTCCAGATGGATGTTCTGTTGTTTTTCCATTCACTGTCTCTTCTGGAATGGAATGATTTGAAATGGGGTGCTTATGAATTTCCGTTTCTTTTTTGCTCAATCTTTCCTCCTGCCTCTCCTATGACATTCCATAATATTTGTCCGGTCTTATGCCAACTGTCATTGGTAATAGACTGTGCATCTTCATGCATCCCTTTTGAATAATCCGTTTGCGGAAAAAGAGAAAATGTCGAGAGGCCGCACATGATCATAGCAAATAATGCTTTCATTTTCATATTGAATGTTTTTGCCATATGGCTACCTCCTGTTTCATATGATAGGGTCATAAATTCCCTTATTTTATGCCCCTATATTTTATAATTGTATTATACAGCATTTTATCATATTTGCCAGTGCTAAAATAATATAACCAAACATATATCTACGTACTACAAACAAGACGCCCGCACTGCGAGCGTCTGTTTGTACTTCCATATGAAATTAGAGTTCCATGCCGCCGTCGGCGAAGTTGATTTCCGCTTTGCGTTCGCGGAAATCGCGATTGCGGTCGAATGGCGCGTCCTTATACAGGAAGGACCAGTTTTCGCCGCTTTGTTGTCCGTCTGGACGAGGAACGATTTCATACGAGATGGGCTGCAAGTCGTAGCCGAGCCAGTTCGGCGAGTCGTTGCCGAAAGCAATCTGCTTGGACCACAAGTATTCCCAATACGTGCCGACATCGACTGCCGGGACGTTGTCGTTGAAGATCAAGCGGCCGATCGCATTCCAATGAGCCTTAAAATCGTCCGGCGCCGTCAGGAAGCCGTCGTGAATGAGCTGGTCAACGTCGGGGACGATGTCCGAACCCGTGTAGGGGAAGCCCAATGCGCCCGCATTGGGATCATACGTGACCTTCGTCAAGAATACTTTCAGCAAGGGGTTGCCGTAGCCGTCGTAGTTCTTCCAGATGCCGCTTCCGTCCGTATCGAAGTCAAAGCCGTCGTATTCGCCGTGGTCTTTCCACGTATCGCTTCCGTCAACGCTGTATACGTGTTCATAACTAGAGCCAGAGCCGCTGCCGACAGAGCCGCTGCCGACAGAGCCGCTAACAGTCGTATAGGCATTTGTTACATAGCCCCGGCCGCTGTTCACACCTACGAGTGTGCCTACGTCGCTAGTGCCGGAAACGACGCTCGTATTGTAGGCGTTGCTCAAAGTGCCGCTGTTCGCGCCGACGAGGCCGCCGACTTGAGAACTGCCGTAACCGCCGGAAACGCTGCCGGCCTTACCGTTGGCGTCGAAGATCGTGCTGAATACTTGGTCGATCGTACCTGTATTCGTGCCGGCAATGCCGCCTACGGCCGTGCTGCCATTGCCGTTGACAACGCCCGTGTTATACGCTGCCGTGATCACGCCACCGTTTTCGCCGACGAGGCCGCCAATGTTCTCCCCAGGAGCCGCCGTAAATTCGTCGGCGTCGACGATGCCGTCGCCGTCCTTATCTGTCCACCTTCCGGCATTGACGACGCCGTTGTTGTAGACCTGATACGTATAGTAGCTGTCTGCTGCGTCGCGGCCGCCGCTGACGTTACCTCTGTTGATGCCGATGAGGCCGCCGACGTTCTGCGTGCCCATGACCTGGCCGGAAAGTTCGTTCGTCAAGCTGGAATGGATGATTTCGCCGTTGTTGACGCCGATCAGGCCGCCTGTACCGGCAGTAGCGCTGTCCTTAGAATCTGTGCCGGAAACGATGCCTGTATTGGAAATGTGGGCATATTCGATTTTTCCTGCATTGACGCCGAAGATGCCACCGGCTCCGCCGCCATGGGCGATGACGACGCCGGAGTTGGTAATGCCGACCATTTCTTCAGCCGTCCCCGTAATCGCCGCATCATTTAAGCCGGCTACGCCGCCGACGTAGGTGTTCCCTTCGACACGGCCTTCATTGCTGTTGCCCATGCCCGTAAGGTCGCCGTTTGCCGTATTCCAGCCGACAATACCGCCAACGTAATCAGCGTTTTCAGCAATGACGTCGCCGCGGTTCGTCGCGTTAGTAATCGTCCCTGTTACTGCTTCATTCTCAGGAGTACTAGGATCATTTACACGGCCGTTGATACCGGCAACACCGCCGAAAAACTGGGCATCGTTGTTTTTATCGGCTACATGAAGAGTAACGTCGTTTTTGACGTATTCGATAGTGCCGACATTTTCACCGGCCACGCCGCCGACGTAGTTTTGTCCCGTAATATCGCCGCGGTTGATCAGCGTTTCCTGGTTAGCAGCCGTAATCTTGCCGGCGTTCGTCCCGGCAATGCCGCCGACGAAATTTTCGCCCGTAATGGACGCGGAGCTGTCGTTGACGAGATTGGTCAAAACAGAATCTGCGCTGGCATTGCTGCCGACAAGGCCGCCAACGTAGTCGTGGCCATTAATTTCGCCGTTGTTTCGGCCGTTGGTCACGCTGCCACCGTTAGAGCCGACGAGGCCGCCGACGTAGTTGTTGCCGTCTACGCTCGTAGCATTGACGACATTTTCAACAGTATTCGCATCTCCATTTACGCCGATGATGCCGCCGACATCGTCCTGGCCGCTGACGATGCTTTCGTTGTAGCCGCTGTACATATTGCCTTTATTGATACCGATAATGCCGCCGACTTGGCTACTGTTAGCGCCATTGGTCACACCGAGACTGTCAACAAACTGCACATTTCCTGTATTACTGCCGACGACGCCACCCAAAGCAGTATCACTTAATTTCACACTACTCTGAACGGTTACGGCGCTGTCGCTGAAGCTGTTGGCAAGGCCACCCGTATTCGTACCGACGAGGCCGCCGGCGACAGCATCACTGCTGCCGGCAATAACGCTGCCCGTGCTTTCAACATCATAAATGCCATCGATCAGTTCATCGTCACCCTTTTCATTCGGCTTAAACGTACCGCTAGCATTTTCACCAACTATACCGCCTGCGTTACCATTAGATTTTACGGTATTGCCAAAGGTTACGACGTCTTCAATACGGCCTTCGTTGACGCCGGCAACGGCTCCGGCATTATTATTGCCAGTAAAGTTGCCGCTGTAAATATTGACGTCTTTCACCGTGCCGTATTCTCCAACTGTATCAAAAATGCCGGCGTTGCCAGATTCAACGTTCAAACCGATAATGCGGTTGCCGCGGCCGTCAAAAGTACCTGTAAAACCAGCACTTCCCGTGCCGATGGCTACGTAATCTTCTATGCCGCTAGCGTTGATGTCGCCCATAAGAGCGTAATTGTAGCCGAGGGCTTTATCATTATTTTTAACAGCGTCTTGGATTGCTTTCATCTGTTCGCCGTCGGCTACCCAGATATAAACAATATCTTGTACATGGTCTTTTGTCGTTACATTTAAGCCGTTAAATTCATTTGTTAATACATGACCGTCATAATCATATTTTCTGAAATCATATTGACCATTTTCGCTATCCCATAAATCAACGGTAATCTTTGCATTATCCGTATTACTGATGAGATTAAACTTATCGCCATCTCTACCTGAAAAACCGTGCAGAAAATCATGTACCGTCTGCGAATCGTCGACTTTGCCAACATTGGATATATCGACTACGATTTCATCGTTGGCTTTTGCATTCAAATCACCGCCTATTACCATGTCGCTGTCGATATATACATTGCCGTTTTCAGCATTGACAGTTAGATCGCCTGCCGTGTCGACGATGCCTTTTCCTTCGTTGCCGTAATAAATGTTGGCGTCACCGTTATTTGCTGTTATGGTGATATTGCCGTTTACACTTGATGTAACCTTATGAGCGTATCTGTCTTCAACGGCAACCATATCTTTGTCCTGCCTTTTAATATCGTCTGGCTTATCTGTACTTTGTATGTCCGAATGTTTATGGGCTTTATTTTCAATCCCCGCGATAGTCGTCGCATCGCCTTTTTGGGAAGACTGCAACGTTCCGTAAATATTAATATTATTACCACTAAGAGAAATATCTCCTAGATCCTGATTACCACTGTCCTGTTGGTTCCCTGTCGCGATGATATTGCCATAACCTTCAATGTCGCCGCCAGTCGTGCTAATATTGACAGACGAGCCGTAAATCTGCGAACTGCTACCGAATCGGATATCCGTGTTGCCGTTGATATTCAACGCTTTGTCCGTATAGATGATCCCGCCGAAAAATCCCGTTCCGCCAAGGTTAGCAAAATTATTAAGCGTAAGACCGCCATCATACACGGCCAGACCAGCATCGCCGCTCATCCCTAATTCCTGCCAGTCAAATTGTACATCGCCTTTTGCATTGACTATTGTCAACAACGGGTCATATGCCGTGCCATACTGAATAGAGGATATGTTATTTTCATCATTATTTGTATGTGTAGAGAAATACTTTTCCGTATTGGGAATAAACGCATTTAAAATCGGTGTTGTTCTACCCTCATAAATACGCCAGTCTCCATTACCATTTATACTATTGCCTTCTTGATTAGAAAAACTTAACGAATCATCTTGATATTTATATTCCTCCTGATTAGTCCTCTTATCATATTCAATCGCCTTATTGTAATCGTCCTTGTTCACATCGCTAAGGTCTTTAAAGCCGCTGCCATTTTCCGGTTTGATATAATAGGTATTTGTTTTAGTAACTTTGCTGGCATAATCATTCTTTCCAATAATGCTACCTATATTACCACTATCAACATATAAGTTCCCCATTGTATAAACATTTTCTATATTTAAATTGCCCTTACCCTGCTCATAAAAATCCCGTATATCACCTATTATACCTCCTAAAGAATTCTCTGTATTCCCTGCTTTAATACTCCTGATCGTGCCTAAATTATAAGCATTCCTCAGTTCAGTCCTCGTTCCAAGTTCCACAGCCCCGGCAATACCTCCGACTTGAGAAGTTGTACCAGTATTCGTACTTTTATCATAAACCGTAATATTACCTGTGTTAAATACGTTAGTAATACTGCCGTCAACCCACCAGCCGGCTATACCGCCGGTAGTAGTATAACCATTATAAATAGCTCCATTATTATACGCCTTTTCTATATTACCGGACAGCCGACCGACAACGCCGCCAACATGGCGACCGTACGTTTCAAAATCGGCTCGACCTATTTGACCTTTATTGTAAACGTCATATATCAGCGCACTAGCACCGGCACGTTCGGTTGCGTCACCGATAACACCACCCATATTGAGCGGGTCTATATTATTATTATCACCATCATTTGCAATTCGCGTAGATTCAATCGCCCCCAGATTATATGAACCTGCTACTTCACCGTTATACATCATGCCGACAACGCCGCCGATACCCGTAAAACCTTTTACGTCTCCCGTATTATATGAGTTGCTTACGGCTATGTTTTCTGTAATTAATACTTCCCTGCCTTCATCATCTGTTTTTTTTATATTACTTAAGTCATTCGTTTTGCTTCGGTCAATTTTGCCGACGATGCCGCCTACATTTGCTGCTTTACTACTGTCTTTTATATCTCTAAAGTCTTCTATATCGGCACTATGAACTGTACCTCTGTTTGCGGAACCTGTAATATGCGTCTTATCGCCGTACATATAACCGACTATACCGCCCATATTACCTATATTAAAGTTTTCTTTATTGCTATCCCCTCTGACTAATTCTTTTACTACATTACCTAATGCATCTCTAGCACTCGTAGCCAGGATATCGCCGCCGTTGTTTATTCCGTTCGTTACTGTATACGACGGCTCAGTAGTAGTATCACTGTTGCCGAAATAACCGGCAATACCGCCTACATTATGCGCACCGCGGATATTGGCTTCCTTATTCGTGGCATTGGTGATATTCGTATCTTCCGCCCTGCCGACTACGCCGCCGACGTTTCCTGCAATGTAATATGTGTCATTATTTATAGTGTTTTGAACTGTTGATATGTCTCCCTCGTTAAGTACGTCGTTAATAGTACCATTAAGGCTGTTGCCAACAATCCCCCCGACATTAGCAACTTGTACATTTTCCTGAGCCTCAATTGAATTTACTTCTTTATTCTGATTATCCTTTATTGTCGGATCATCAACCTGACCTTTATGATATTTATACGGTTCTATAGTAGAACCCGTAGCCGTTACGTTGCCTCTGTTTTCGGCATTTTGAACCGTGCTGTTTTCCATATTGCCGACGATGCCGCCGACGTTATAGGCACCCGTAACATCTAAGACGTTATAGACAATTTCTGTTTCCTTGGTTTTATCTTTCGATGTTTCATTGCCAATCGTGGATTTTTGCGCATAGCCTACTAAACCGCCGACGTTATAGCCGTCACCAGATACGTTGCCGAGGTTATAGCTGTTGCCCTGCAATGTACCATTATACATATTCCCGATAAGGCCGCCGACGTTGCTGACAGTACCGCCCTTGCCATCACTGCTACCGTTGCTTGTAATCGTCCCCGTATTGATCAAGTTTTCAAAAATTGCATCTGTTGTTACTGATTCCGAAACACCTGAATCACCAACATTATCTATTTCATCACCTGTATACCCGACGATGCCGCCGACGTCCATGTTCCCGGTTACGGCAGCGCTGTTCGTCGCATTACTGATATGGGTATTCCCGATAGCCGCGCCGACGACGCTGCCGACGAAACTGCCGCCGGTAATGGAGCCGCCGACTAAGGTAACATTGTTGATAGTCGCATCATGAGCAACGCCGAATAAACCGACATTCACTTTATCAGACTGATTAATGGTCAAGCCAAAAATATTGTAATCGATGCCGTCGAATTTCCCATAAAAACCGTATTTTCCATTTTCAACGCTGACTTTGCCATTGATATCTAATCCAATAGGCTTAAAGCCAGTTCCACTTGCCGTTCCCGTCGCGTCGATAGAGTTGCGCAGGGCGTAGTTACCGCCGAGGTTCGTATCGATAGCTTGGAGTTGGTCTACGTCTTCGACCCACATATAGCCGTTCGCTTTCGTAAAGCCTTTACCATTGACTATGGCAATAGCGTCAGTGTTGTTTTTGCCAGCATAGCTTCCATTTGTTTTATCATAAGCGTCGTAGCCTACGATTAATTTGCCGGTATCACCAGTATTTACAATAATCTTATCAGCCGTCAATTTGTCATGGCCGCTGGTGTCTTTCAGCCGTTCCGTATCGATGACAATACGGCCGTCGCCTTCAAAGGTGACATTATTCGCATTGATATTGCCAAGACTCATGAGTTCGGCATCTATATTAGGCTTACCACCTAATTTGAAACCTGGATTCCCAGCGGATTGATAAAAATTATTCAATACATTGTCATCCAACGTATTTGTCGACACATACAAACTGCCCACGTTGATCTGGGCACTGTTGCCGATTTGTACGCCTGCCGGGTTTACGATATAAATATTACCGTTATTATTGGCGTTAATTGTACCGTAAATTTGAGATATATTCCCGGTACCAACCACATAATTCAGCGTATTATGTCTGTCTGGGCCTTTAAAGTTAACAGTAGCACTTCCACCGATACTAAAGTCATGCCACTTTATGACTTCATTTTGTACCGTCTGCGTTATGTCCATTACCGGATTTTGCGGCATAGTACTTCCAGCGGGTAATTTAGGCGTTATAGTAGTAGTATCATGCATCGGCGTACCGCCTGTCGGCAACTGATTATTCGCCACGACAGACGTCGCCGCAAAAGCCATCGGCGCAGCAGAAAATAAAGCCACCCCCATGGCGAGGCACAGGCCGATTTGCCGTTTTAATCGTGTATATTTCTCATGTTTACTCATGTATATTCCTCCATCGTTGGTCTATGGTATTGGTTAAAACATCTTATAGAGTTGGAACCAAATGCGGTCGTCGTGGTCCGTCGGCTCGGACAGGTCGCGGCGGCCGTCGATTTTGCGGGCCCAGTCGAGCTGAGCGTGCCAATCGTTAGGCAGGCTGTAGCGCAGGCCCAAGCCCCAGCCGTACAGGTGCTCCGTGGCAAAATCGTTTGCTTTATTGTTGACATAGCCAGCATCAATAAAGGCCGCAGCTTCTAATCCTTCGATGCCTGTCTGGCGGCGAATTTCGGCACTGCCAAGCCAGCCGGCGTCGCCGTAGCCTTCGCCGTTCCCGTAGGCCCGGACGCCGTTAATCCCGCCGAGGTAGAACTGCTCGCTGCCGTCCAAAGCGCGGTTCGCCAGTTGCCCCTGGAAGCGGACGCGGTAGTTCCACAGGCCGTCGTACCATATCTTTAGGACGCTGCCCGTCAGCTTGTGATAGGCTCCGTCGTAGTATGCGCCGGCTCCGTCGCCATCGCTCTGAATATCGCCGTACCAGTAAATCAGGTCGTACTGAGTGAACTCATTGGGATAATACTGACTGCCGCTGATGCCGACATGCCATACGTCGGCGTCTTTTTCCGTCTTATATTCGGGCGCATTAAACCAGTTATTGAAATTTAACCGGTCTTCGATGCGGCGGCGATCGTAGCCGTAGATAGCCGTCAGGCGGTTCATGCGGTCGCGGTACAAAGGCGTCATGCCGTAGATGCTGATGCCTCTCGATTTGCCCAAGGAATTGTAAAAATCATTCGTATGGAGCTCGTACATGCTCTGGCTGTAAGCGATGCCGACGCGCGTGCCGTCGTAGCCTACAGGCGTTTCATAGCGGACGCTGTAGCTCTTGACGTCATGGCTGGACAGCATGCCGCTCAGGGTAATCTTGTCGCCGTTATGGCTGAGGTTGTTGATTTCCGTGTTGAAGCCGTAACGGTAGCGGCCTGAATAGTAGCCACCCCCATTATCAACAAAGACATAGTTGTTCCACACCGGCCGGTCTTGTACCTGTACGTCGACAGCCGTCGTCCCTGCTTCTTTTCCGGGACGGAGAACGGCGCGGGCCGTCACGCCGGGCAGATCGTTGAGGTTGTTCATGGCTAGTTCCAGATTGCGGTCGGTCATAACGTCGCCGGCCTTGAGCTTGTGCAGATATCCCTCGAGAACGGAATCTGCCACGTCGGACGTGTTCTGGGTCACGCGGATTTCATCGTATTTCGCTACATATACTTTAATCTCCAAGCTGCCGTCAGCGATCTCCTGCGGCGGCACGACGGCCTGCGCTACGGTATAGCCGTTGTTTTTCGCGTAAGCCGTAATCTCATCGGTCAGCTTCTGCAGCTCCGATACCTTTACGCTGCGGTTGCTATATGCCTGTAATATTTCTTGCAACTGCCCTTGCTTATCAGGCAGAATAAATCCTGTCAGAGTAATTTTCCGCACATAAAAAGCCGGCACTTCTTCTGTACCGGTATTACCGGGCTGATAGCCGTCCGGCACAGCTTGATCTACGACAACGTCCTGCCGGCCCGTCCGATAATATGGATGGGTCGTCACTGCTTCTTTATCAAACGTCGGAATTGGCGACTGGGCCCAAGCCGAACAACTCATCAGCAGTCCTAAGACAATCGTCAAATGAAGAGTTTTTGTCATAAATACACCCCTCTAATACCATATAAAATATGATCATTAATAAATAATTACAGATATATAATATATCACCACCCCATTATTTGGCAATATCCCCTATGAAAAATTCCCATCTCTAATACACATAAATATACTTTCGTATATTTACCAGCCAGCGGAAATACTATAAAAAAAGAGCGCAGCTTCTGAAGAAACTACGCTCACTATATTAGTATTTTTTCTCTTTTATTTCAGCAGGCCCTTTTCTTCAATAAAATCCGACACCATATCGGCAGCCGTCGCCGTAATGCGGATGCACTGCTTGCGGTATTCCGGCGTACCGAAGCTCAGGCGGTTGAGAGCGCGGCAGCACGTCGTGCCGAAATGAGCCTTAAAGCGGTCGTGAAATTCATGGGTATATTGATATACTTCGGGCAATTCCTTTTCCGACGGGTCGAGACGGCCGACCAGAGAGCTGATAATCAGACAGGAACCGCTCAGTGCGCCGCATACGCAGCCTGAGCGGCCGATACCGCCGCCTAAGCCGCAGGCCATGCGGATGGCCACGTCGGGAAGATTCAGATTCATGCTGTCATTGCAGGCCTTGACGACCGATTCGACACAGTTATTTCCTTCTAAATGATATTTTTCGGCAAGCTTGTATACACTTTCCAATTCATAACCCCTCCTATGGTATAATCAGGGTTCATTATACCATGAAGGACGATTACTTGCCAAACAAGGCCGCCGCGTCGGCCATATTCTGCCGAATATCGACGGCAAAGGGACATCGCGTTTCACAGGCGCCGCACTGGATGCATTCCGATGCCGTATGAGGCAGTACGGCGTAATGCTCCCGTACCGTTTCAGGAATATCGCCCTGAGCCTTGCACAGGTTGAGGAATTTTGTCACTGCCGCCACGTCAATCCCCTGAGGGCAGGGTGCGCAGTGGCCGCAATACATGCACTGGCCCTTCCAGCTGATGTTCGGGAAGGACGCCAAGGCCGCGGCATAGTCTTTTTCTTCATCTGACGCGTCTTCATAGGCCAGATTCCGCTTCATTTCCTCTACAGTCCGCGCGCCGTTCATAATAGACGCCACGGCCGGCCGGTCCAAGGCATAGCTCATGCACTGGAACGGGGTCAACGCCTTTCCGGCCGGCGAAATATCGCCGCGGAGCAAGTCTCCGCCGCCGAAGGCTTTCATGACAGTAATGCCTACGCCCAGCCGCTGGCACGTTTCATACAGCAGTTGCCGCTGCGGGTCCATATTGAGCAGGGGCTTTTCATAGCTTTCGGGAGCCCACAGGAGCTCCAAGTTTTCGTTGCCGGGCTGCAGGTCGTAGCAGGGATTGACGCTGAACATAAGCACGTCAATGAGACCGCTTTCAACAGCTGCCAGGGCCGCCTGCGGGTTATGGCTCGACAGGCCGATGCTGCCGATGACGCCGGCTGCTTTCAGCTCCAAGGCGTATGCCATGACGTCTCCCTCCTGAATGCGCTGCCAATCCGACAGGGAATCGACGTAATGAACCATGCCGATTTCCAGATGATCCGTCTTCAGCCGCTTCAGCTGGTCTTCAAAGCCTGCTTTGACATCTTCTATATCACGGGTCCGCTTATACTGCCCATCCTTCCAAATCGTGCACAAATGAGCCTGCAAGACGAACTTGTCTCGCCGCCCCTGCAAGGCCTTGCCCAACGCGTCGCGAAATGCCGGATGGGGCGCATACAAGTCGATGCAGTTAGCCCCCTGTTCTTCCATAACATTGATAAAGTCTTCTGTCCATTCGGGATGCTCTACCATGCCTTCACAGCCAAAACCGATTTCTCCGACGGAAAGGCCTGTCCGTCCTAATACTCTGTATTTCATCCTATCCTACCTCCTGACTATATCCTTTCCTAATGTTGTAAGCATAGCATATAGAGTCCACTTTAAGTCAAGCCGTTTCTTACAAGTCCTTCTGCATGAAAATAGCCGGAATAGGATTGTCATAGTACGGCGGGATTTCGTAAAATCCATATTCTTTATACAGGCTCATTGCCGCCGTCATAAACGGCAAGGTGTCCAGGCGCATGTACTGGTAGCCAATCCGCCTGGCATCGCCGATACATTGCTCCATGAGAAGCCGGCTGAGTCCCTGTCCCCTGTATTCCGGCCGGACATACAGCCGCTTCAGCTCACAGCACCTTTCGTCGAGACGATGAATGGCCGCACAGCCTGCGAGCTGCCCGTCGTCACGGCACAGGCCGTACAGCCGCCCGTCGGGCAGGCCGTATTTTTCCTCTACATGGTCCAGCTCATCGCCGTAGCCCTGCGCTGCCAGACAGGATTTCACCGTCTCGTCTGTCTCGACCAGCATAGCCGTATATTCGCAAAACAGCTGCCGTATATCGTCCAGTCTATCATATGCCAATACAATCTTCATATCCATACCCTCCCCTGCAGGCATTCGGTCTATACCTGTATTATAACAGAAATCTGCCGATTTCTACCGGTAGCGTTTCACATATAATATACAAACGGCGCATCGCCAAAGGCCAGGCTCACATCGGAAGCTGCCGCAACGCAAAAAATCTGTCTCCTTGCAGAGGCTATCTGACAAGAAGACAGATTTTCATAACGATAGGCCGTTAAGACCTTAAATCAGCCCAGCAGCATGCTGCACGATGAGGCTGACTACAGACACGCTGAACCAGCAGACCAAGCCCAGCAGGATAGGACGAAGGCCATTGCGAAGCAATGAGCGCAGGTTGGTGCGCAGACCGATAGCCGCCATGGCTGCGATGATCATGAATTTCCCCAGCTGGCCCAGAAAATGAGATACGTCCGCCGGCAGGATACCGATCGTATTGACGACGGAGGCTACGACAAACCATGCGATAAAGTACGGAAATACTTTTTTCAAGCTGAACGTGCTGCCCTGGGCGGCGTCGCGCTTGCGGCGGGCTACGATAATCGCCATGACCAGGCAGACCGGCACGATCATGAGAGCCCGGGTCAGCTTCGTAATGGTCGCCAGGCTGCCGGCGGCGTCGCTGTAGGAATAGCCGGCGGCGACGACGGACGACGTGTCGTTGATGGCCGTGCCGGCCCACATGCCGAAGCCGGCGTCGCTCATGCCCATGAGGTGGCCCAAAAAGGGAAAGATAAAGACGGCAGCGATGTTGAACAGGAAAATCGTCGAAATGGAAAAGGCCACGTCTTTTTCCTTGGCTTCGATGACCGGCGCTACGGCGGCGATAGCCGAACCGCCGCAGATGGCCGTGCCGGCGCCGATGAGGGTCGTCGTCTTAAATTCCAGGTGGAGAAGCTTGCCGACGACGATGGCTACGAGAAAGGCCGTTGCCAAGGTGCATACCATTACCGACACCGATTTTGCTCCCGTATCCAGCACATGGTATAAGTTCATTTCAAAGCCGAGCAAAATAATCGAATACTGGAGCACCTTCTTGCCCGTATAGGCAATACCCTCTTCCAGCACAGCAGGCCGCCGGACAGAGGCGAAGACCATCCCCAGCAGAATCCCGAATACGGGCCCACCGATGATGGGGAAATACTGGCCCAGAAAATAGGCCGGAACAGCAAACACGAGGGTAAAGGCCAAGCCTTTCCATACATTCATGCAGATACACTTCCTTCATATCGTATTTGAAAACGTCATGAAAGAAGTGTATCATGGTATTATGTATATGTAAAATTGTATTATTTTATCGTTTTAATAGGTGATTCATTATGGATATGTCTATGACGCTGCGCCATCTGTCCGTCTTTCTCGCCGTCTGCGAGGAAAACAGCATGACCGGCGCGGCCAAACGGCTGCACATGACCCAGCCTTCAGTCAGCCAAACTATCAAGGAATTGGAAGAGGCCTACGAGGTCTGCCTCTTCGAGCGGCTGGGGCGGCGGCTGCACATCACGCCGGCCGGACAGAGCCTCCTGGCCTATGGACGGCAAATCTTGTCGCTGACAGCCCAGGCCGAACAGGCCCTCCACTCCTTCAGCCGCACGGCTCCCGTCCGCATCGGCGCCAGCGTGACTATCGGCGAAATATTCCTCGTCGAGCTGCTCCAACAGCTAAAAAGCCGTCATCCTGCGCAGGAAATCTTGTCGGAAATCCACAACACGAGCGAGCTGGAACACATGCTCCTGCGCGACGACATCGACCTGGCCCTGGTCGAAGGGGACATTTCGTCGCCCTATTTATTGTCTTCGCCCTTCATGGTCGACGAGTTGGTCGTCGTCGCGCCGCCGTCCTGTCCCCTGGCCCAGCGCACCTCCCTTTCGGTACAAGAGCTGTGCAGCTTGACCATGTACCTGCGCGAGGAAGGAAGCGGCACGCGGGACCTCTTTCTCCAGACCATGGAGCAGCACCACGCCGCCGTGCACATTGCCGGCTCGTTCAACAATACGGAAGCCCTGAAAAAGGTCGTCATGGCCGGCCTGGGCGCTACCATCCTGTCGCGCCGCCTCGTAGACGAAGACATCGCCGCCGGGCGCCTCGCCCTCCTGCCAGTAGACCGCGTCGCCTTCAAGCGCATCTTCAAAGTCGTCCGCCACAAGGACAAATTCATCACGCCGCCCCTGCAAGCCGTCATTCAGGCCTGCCAGCAGCACGACCAGTGGTTTTAAAAAGCCCATATAAAGGTATATAGAACAAAAGGGAAACGCCTGCGAACAGGTCGTTTCCCTTTTGTCTACTGGGGATGATATATCAGATATACTGACATACGACGTCGGTCATCGTATGGGTATCTGCTTTTTTGAAGCCCTCTTTATACAGGTCGGCTGTACGCCAGCCGTCGGCCAGGGCTTTGTCGACAGCGGCTTCGATAGCAGCGGCAGCGGCGTCTTCGTCTAAGGAATAGCGCAGGAGCATGGCTGCCGACAGGATGGTAGCGCAGGGATTGGCTATGCCCTGGCCGGCAATGTCCGGCGCCGAGCCGTGGATGGGCTCGTACAGGCTGGTGAGCTCGCCGATGGAGGCCGAGGGCATCATGCCGATGGAGCCGCCCAATACGGCTGCTTCGTCGCTCAGGATGTCGCCGAAGAGGTTACCCGTGACGATGACGTCGAACTGCGTCGGGTTCAGGGCCAGCTGCATGGCGCAGTTGTCGACGTAGTAATGATTCAGGACGATGTCGGGATAGTCCTTGGCGACGTCTACGACGGTGCGCCGCCACAGGCGGGACGTAGCCAGGACGTTGGATTTATCGACGGACGTGACCTTGCCGCGCCGTTTCCGCGCCGCTTCCATGGCAAAGCGCGTAATGCGCTGTACTTCGGGCACGCTGTAGTTTTCCAAGTCCCAGGCTCGTTCGACGCCGTTATGGATTTCCGATTCGCATTTGTCGCCGAAGTAAATGCCGCCGATGAGCTCGCGGACGATGACGATGTCCGTGCCGGTGACGATTTCAGGTTTTAAGGGCGAATACTCGGCCAATACGGGAGATACCTTGACGGGACGGAGGTTGACGTACAATCCCAAGGCCTTGCGCAGGCCCAGGACGGCCCGTTCGGGGCGAAGGGATGGCTCCACGTTGTCCCACTGGTCGCCGCCGACGGCTCCGAAAAGGACGGCGTCGGCCTTCTTCGCCGCTTCGACCGTATCTTCCGGCAGGGGCGTGCCGCATGCATCATAAGCCGTGCCGCCGGCGTCCTTCGTTTCAAAGGTCAGACCGATATGAAATTTGTCGTCTATTTTCTGCAGCACCTTGACGGCTGCGTCGGTAATTTCCTTGCCTATCCCATCGCCGGGAATGACTACGATATGCTTAGACATGCTTATTTATACTCCTTCACATAGTTGATTAATCCGCCGGCCTTGGCGATATCCTGGATAAAGCCCGGCAAGGGCGGCGCCTGGAAGACGTCTCCTGTCGTCTTATCGACGATTTTCCCCGTGGACAAGTCGACGTCCAGCACGTCGCCGGCCTTGATTTTCTCCACGTCGTCGCCGATTTCCAGTACGGGCAGGCCGACGTTGATGGCGTTGCGGTAGAAAATGCGGGCGAAGCTGGCGGCGATGACGACGGGCACGCCGGAGGCCTTAATGGCGATGGGCGCGTGTTCCCGCGACGAGCCGCAGCCGAAGTTGTGGCCGCCGACCATGATATCCCCTTCCCGGACATTATCTGCAAAGGATTCGTCAATGTCCACCATGCAGTGCGACGCCAATTCCTTCGGGTCAAAGCTGTTCAAATACCGGGCCGGGATGATGACGTCCGTATCTATGTTGTCGCCGTAGCGCCAAACCTTTCCTTCTAAACTCATGTTACTGAACCTCCTTCGGTGCGGCTATCTTGCCGAGAATTGCGCTGGCAGCGGCGACCTGCGGCCCTGCCAGATATACTTCGCTGTCGACGTGGCCCATGCGGCCGCGGAAATTGCGGTTCGTCGTGGACACGCATTTTTCGCCGGCGGCGAGGATGCCCATGTAGCCGCCCAGGCAGGGGCCGCACGTCGGCGTAGACACGGCGCAGCCCGCCGTAATGAAGGTTTCGATATAGCCGGCCTTCATAGCGTCCATGTAGACCTGCTGGCTGCCGGGGATGACGATGCAGCGGACGCGGGGATGAACCTTGCGTCCCTTCAGGATCGACGCGGCGATTTCCAAATCTTCCAGACGGCCGTTCGTGCAGGAGCCGATGACGACCTGATCGATGGCGATGTCGCCGAAGGTACCGATGACCTTCGTATTGCCCGGCAGATGCGGGAAAGCTACGACAGGCTTCAGTTCGGACAGGTTGATGTCGACGGTCCGGCAGTATTCGGCGTCTTCGTCTGCTGTGACGACGTCGTATTCGTAGGCGATGCGGCCTTTTTCGTAGGCTATCGTCTGTTCGTCGACGGGGAAAATCCCGTTCTTCGCACCGGCTTCAATAGCCATGTTGGCAATGGTCAGGCGGTCGGTCATGGTGAGGGCCGCCACGCCTTCGCCGGTGAATTCCAGCGATTTGTACAGCGCGCCGTCAACGCCGATCATACCGATGAGAGTCAGCATAACGTCCTTGCCCGTAATGTCATCGGGCTTTTGTCCCGTCAGGTGGACGTTGATGGCTTCGGGCACCTTGAACCACGCTTCGCCCGTGGCCATGGCCACGCCCAAATCAGTTGAGCCGACGCCTGTGGCAAAGCCGCCTAATGCGCCGTACGTACAGGTATGGGAATCAGCGCCGATGGTCAGCATGCCCGGCCCTACGATGCCCTGTTCGGGCAAGAGGACGTGCTCGATGCCGACGCGGCCCACTTCAAAGTAATGGGTAATTTCGTGTTCCCTGGCAAAATCGCGGACGATTTTCGCTAAACCTGCCGATTTAATGTCCTTGTTCGGCGTAAAGTGGTCCGGTACCAAGGCGATTTTATCCTTGTCGAAAACGGGCCGGCCGATTTTATTGAATTCGGCGATGGCCGGCGGCGCCGTAATGTCGTTGGCCAGTACCATATCTAACTTGCATGTAATCAAATCTCCTGCTTTGACAGAAGGAAGGCCGGCGTGCTTTGCCAGTATCTTCTGCGTCATCGTCATTCCCATGTGAGTCTATTCCTCCTCTGATATCAATATATTGGGCGCGCCGTCGCCGGCGCACCCCTGCGTTGTCGGTTTAGTGTTGTCCTGCAATAGCCTTGAATTCGCTGACCGCCGCCGGATCGGACGTCAGGTGGCGGAAGCGGACGCGCTGGGCCATGCCTTCCATGCGGTTGATTGCCGTGATAAAGGCGAAAATCGAAGCGGTCATCGTATCCGTATCGACGCCGGCGCCCCAGGTCGTGCGGCCCTGCTTGTCTGTCAGGCCGAAGTAGGCGATGCCGCGCGAGTCGGAACCGCGGTCCAAATCGTGTTCGCTGTACACGAGGTTGTCGATTTCGATTCCGTAAGCCTCGCAGATGGCGTTGCTGATGGCGTTGAGCTGGCCGTTGCCCCGCCCTTCCAGGATGACCTCTTCTTCGTCAGCCTTGACTAAAATCTTGCCGACCCACTGGCCGCCGAATTTCTGTACGAAGAAATTTTCAACCTTCAAGGGCCAGCCTACGTTCAAGTAATTCTGCTCGAATACGTCATAGATTTCAGCCGGCTTGAGCTCCTGATGCTTGTGATCCGATACGCTCTTGACGAAATAGCTGAAATCTTCGCGCATCTTCTTGGGCATGTCGATGCCGTAGTTCTGCTCCATGATGAAGCCTACGCCGCCCTTGCCGGACTGGCTGTTGATGCGGATGACGTCGGAGTCGTAGGTACGGCCCACGTCGTGGGGATCGATATACAGATACGGACAGGTCCAGTACTGCTCGTTTCCTTCTTCGCGGAAATGCATGCCCTTGGCGATGGCGTCCTGATGGGAGCCGGAGAAGGCGGCAAAGACCAGCTGGCCTGCGTAGGGCTGTCTGGGATGAACATGCATGCGCGTCACCCGTTCGTACGTGTCAACGAGCTTGGGCATATTGGAAAAATCCAGCTGCGGGTCGACGCCCAAGGCGAACATGTTCATGGCGACGGTGACGATATCGACGTTGCCCGTCCGTTCGCCGTTGCCGAACAATGTCCCTTCGACGCGGTCCGCCCCGGCCAGGAGGGCCATTTCCGCGTCGGCTACGCCCGTGCCGCGGTCATTATGCGGATGGACGGACAAGACGACGTTGTCGCGGTATTTCAGGTTCTGCGACATGTAGGCAATCTGGGCGGCGAAAACGTGCGGCATGGACATCTGCACCGTCGACGGCAGGTTGATGATGGCCTTGCGGTCGGCCGTGGGCTTCCATACGTCCAGAACGGCGTTGCATACCTCCAGGGCGTATTCCGGCTCGGTGCCGGTGAAGCTTTCCGGCGAATATTCGAAACGGTAGTCGGCCCCGGCTTCGTCTGTCAGGCGCTGAAGCAATTTTGCGCCGTCGACGGCAATCTGCTTGATTTCTTCCTTGGACATGCGGAAGACCTGCTGCCGCTGGGCAAAGGACGTCGAGTTGTAGACGTGGACGATGGCGTTTTTGACGCCCTGCAGGGCCTCGAAGGTCTTGCGGATAATGTGCTCGCGAGCCTGTGTCAGTACCTGGACGGTCACGTCATCAGGAATCATGTCGTGTTCGACGAGGTAGCGCAGGAATTCGTATTCCGTTTCCGACGCTGCCGGGAAGCCTACTTCGATTTCCTTAAAGCCCATGGCTACGAGGGTCTTGTAAAATTCGATTTTTTCATCAAGGCTCATAGGAATGATGAGGGCCTGGTTGCCGTCGCGCAAATCGACGCTGCACCACACGGGAGCCTTGTCGGGGCAATCCTTGTATGCCCACGACATATCGACGACAGGGGGCATGTAATACCCTTTTTTGTAATGTTCTACGTTTCTCATACTTCCATCTCTCCTTGATCATGAAATACATACGGCAAATATAACATAATCAAAATAAAAAAATCTTCCGCCTCGTTAAGAGACGAAAGATATCCTTACGCGTTACCACTCTCATTCATGCCCAAAGGCATGCTCTCTATAGGTACGGACATATCGTCGATACCCTCCTGTTTGTTAACGGCCAGGCCCCGGCTCCACCTACTGTCATTTCAGCGAGCTGCTTAGAGACGAGTTCACTTCCATTCCGTTGCTGCTTCTCACCGGCCAGCAGCTCTCTGCAAACTTTCTGGAACCTACTATTTCTCTTCAACGCATTTTTTATTTTGACTTGTTGATGTGTATGTTATCACAAGAAAAACGTCTTGGCAAGGGAATTTCTTAAATTTTACAAAAAATTATTAAGTTAAACCTTTTACTATTGCAGATATATTAGGTATTCAACCGTAAAAATGACAGTTTCTGCAAAAAACAAATCTGTCTCTTGTATTTTCCGGCAAAACGTGATAGACTAGTAAAGTATTCGCCGAGAGCCATACATGCGCCTATAGCTCAGGGGATAGAGCACCGGTCTCCGGAACCGGGTGCGTAGGTTCGAATCCTACTAGGCGCACCACCTATGAAGCAGCCGTAAAGGCTGCTTTTTGTATATCCCGCCATTTAAAAGGAGGTTATCGTCATGTCTCAATTACCGGGCCTGCACCTGCGCGAGTCCCATCCGCAGCTTTGCCTCACCCTGCGCGGCGAAACGATCGAAGAGCTCAGCGACGCCGTCCGCGCCTTGTCGGAATATCCGGCCGACGTCATCGAATTCAATGCCGCAACCTTTAACGGCGTCAGCAATTTCTCTCAAATCGGCAACGCCCTGCTCCTCATCACCAGTCCGCTCCGCGACCAGCGGGTCGTCTTCTCCTGCCCCATGGCCGAGCTGCCGGAATATTACCAGACCCAGGACGACTACTACGACATCTTATTTTTCGCCATCCGCACGGGCCTCATCGACGCCGTGGAAATCGAATCGACGCTGGACATAGACAAGATCGACGAGCTGGCCGACGAAGCGACGGAAGCCGACATCATGCCTATCCTCACCATCCGCTGCGACGGCCCCTTCTCAGAATCGGATTTTGCCGACAAGCTGTTCTCCGCCGTATCGGAAGATATTTTCGCCTACCACATCATCTGCTCTCCCCAGTCGGACGAAGAGCTGGCGGAAATCATGGAATGCCTGCACAGCTGTGAGGCCGTCCATGAGGACACGCAGTTCATCATCGAAACGAGAGGCTCCTACGGGAAAGAAGCCCTCAAAAACGGCAACACCTTCTCGTCGCCTATCCTCTACGCCGCACCGGAAGAAACGGAAGACAGACTGTCCGTCGCCGAACTGCACGGCGTTCTTCAAGCAAAATGACATAGATATAAATAGGCAAAAGCGCCTCGCCGCAGCGTATCGGAGCTGCCGGCAGGGCGCTTTTTTCATGAGGTTATATCGTTTCAAAGAGGGACTGGTTTTTGCGGCCCCGGCGGTGGTATATGCCGATGCGGCGGGCCAGCATCATATCCGCATCCAAGGGAATGCCGAACTGCTTGCCCAGCACTTCCCAGACCTGCTGGGGCTTAACGGCCCCTTCGTCAGTCTGCAGGATACCGACGCGCAGGGTCAGCGTTTCGCCGTCGGTCTCTCCGGAAAGAGGTTCGACGACGTGATGCTTCACGTTGATAAGGCGAACCTTGCGCGCATCCTTAGGCGATACCTTCTCGTACATGACGTCGGAAGCCTCGTTGAAGGCCTGCAGCGCCTTCTGAAGGGCGTCGTCGCCGTATCCGGCCTGTACGGGACCGGTCAGGCGGTACACGGCATAATTGGCCATCGCCATGAGCTTAGGCGCCCTGGCGTCGACGTATTTGCCGCCCAGGACGACAAAGCCGTCCGGCGACTGGGCGTTCATCTGCTTGACGACGTCTTCTACAGGCAGGCGCTCGCGCAGCTCCATGTCCAGATATTCTTCGTCGGCCGTTACGCCGACGCCGAGAGCCGAGGCGAAGCTCAGCTTCATATGGGGATTAAAGCCTTCGGAATAGGCGATGGGCAGGCGGGCCCGGATGATGACGTAGCGGACGGCCCGGGCAAAATCCAGATGGGACAAAAATTGCAGAGCCCCGTCCTTCTTAACAGCTAAACGCAGTCTTTCCACGGCCGGCACCTTCCTTTCTGTCGA
This sequence comes from Megasphaera sp. An286, assembly GCF_002163455.1. NCBI lineage: Bacteria > Bacillati > Bacillota > Negativicutes > Veillonellales > Veillonellaceae > Megasphaera > Megasphaera sp. An286. Next base: position 54,413 of record NZ_NFIY01000005.1, read on the forward strand.
TGATTTCTACGCCTAAATTCGGGCATACGCCGCATCCCGTGCAGCTCAGATGACGGCAGTCGTGAGTCAGCTCTCCGCCGACGGCCTTCTGCCATTCCCGCTGGAGGAAGGCCTTGGACGCGCCGTTGCTCAGGTGGTCCCACGGCAGGGGCTCGTTCACATCGCGCTGGCGGGCGGCGAAGTAATCAGGATCGACGCCGGCTTTGGCAAAGGCTTCCATCCACTTGTCGTAGTCGAACAGCTCCGTCCAGCCGTCGAATTTACAGCCCAGCTTCCACGCTTCGTAGAGCACCTGACCCATGCGGCGGTCGCCGCGGGCGAAGGTCGCTTCCAAATAGCCCGTCTTGGCGTCGTGGTAGTGGTACGAAATATGCTTATCCCGGATGAGGCTCTTCAAATAGGCCTGCTTGCGCTGAATTTCTTCAACGGGAAGCTGGCCGAACCATTGGAAGGCCGTGTGGGACTTGGGTACGAAGCTCGACACGGACACGGTGACCTTGCCGTTGTTCTTCTTCGTCACCGTGCGGTACAAATTCAGCACCTTATATGCCAGGTCAGCAATACCGGCCAAATCTTCGTCCGTCTCTGTCGGCAAACCCATCATGAAATATAGTTTGACGGTAGACCAGCCGTTTTGGAAAGCGTTTTCACAGGCCTTCAGGAGATTTTCTTCCGTCACGCCCTTGTTGATGACGTCGCGGAGGCGCTGCGTCCCCGCTTCGGGCGCGAAGGTCAGGCCGCTCTTGCGGACCTGCTGGACTTTCTTGGCAATATCGACGGAAAAGCTGTCGACGCGCAGCGACGGCAGGCTGACGCTGACCTTCTGATCCTTAAACTCATCCAGCAGCATGTCGACCAGCTCGGGCAGACAGGAATAGTCGGCCGAGCTGAGGCTCATGAGGGAGATTTCGTCATAGCCGGAGTTGGCGACGATTTCCTTTGCCAGCTGTACGAGGCGCTGCGGCGATTTTTCCCGGACGGGACGGTACAGCATGCCGGCCTGGCAGAACCGGCAGCCCCGGCTGCAGCCGCGGAACAGTTCGAGGACGGCCCGGTTGTGAACGATGTCGATATTCGGAACGAGGGGTTTCGTCGGGAAAAAGACGTGCTCCATGTCGGCGACGACGCATTTTTCAATGTGTTCCTTTGCTTCCGGCTCCGTCGGCACGAGTCCCAGGAAATTCCCCTGCTCGTCATACCGGGCGTCGTAAAAGGCCGGCACGTAGTTTCCCTGCTGTTGGGCCAGCTGTTTCAGCAGCCCCTTCTTGCCGCCGGGCTTGCCCTGTTCTTTCCAGGCGATGATCGTATCGGCCGTCAGCTGCGTCGACTCTTCCGATTCGCCGAGGAAGAAAACGTCGACGTAATCGGCCAGAGGCTCGGCATTGTAGGCGCAGGGGCCGCCGGCAGCGACGAGGGGCATATCCTCTCCCCTGTCCTTGGAAAAGAGGGGAATACCGGCTAAATCGAGCATATTCAGGATATTGGTAAAGCTCATTTCATACTGGAGGGTGAAGCCGACCATGTCGAAATCGACGACAGGCGTCTTCGTTTCCAGGGAAAAGAGGGGATAGCCCTTCTGGCGCATGACCTCTTCCATGTCGGGCCACGGCGCGTAGACGCGCTCGGCCGCCACGTCGTCCCGCTCGTTGAGCAGGGCGTAGAGAATACGCAGGCCTAAATGGCTCATGGCTACTTCATATACGTCGGGAAAACAATAGGCAACGGTCAGCTTTACGTCGTCGTGGTTCTTGACGACGCTGTTCCATTCGCCGCCGACGTATCGAGCCGGCTTGCTGACCTTGCTGAGCAAAATCGGATCTATCGAAACAGTACGGGACACTGAATTTCCTCCTAATCGCTAAAAAATCATAGTCTGCTGGCGCATGTACACGCTGAGCAAAATACCCAGGCCTACCATATTAGTCGTCAGGGCGCTGACGCCGTAGCTCATAAAGGGCAGCGGAATCCCCGTGACCGGCATGATGCCGCAGGTCATGCCGACGTTGACCAGAATCTGGAAGGTCCACATGGAAATGACGCCTGTAGCCAAAAGCATGCCGAAGGGGTCCTTGCACTCCTTGGCGATCATGAGGCCGCGGTAAATGAGCACGAAATACAAAAACAGCAGAAATACGCAGCCTAAAAAGCCCAGCTCTTCGCCGATAACGGAAAAGATGAAGTCCGTATGGTTTTCCGGCAGGAAGTTCAACTGGCTCTGGGAGCCCTGAAACAGGCCCTTGCCGAAAAGCATGCCCGAGCCGATGGCAATTTTAGACTGGATGATATGATAGCCCGCGCCGAAGGGGTCGGCATTGGGGTCCAAAAATACGGTAATGCGGGCCTTCTGGTAATCCTTCAGGAAGTGCCAGCCAATAGGCGCCAGGATGACGCCGACGGCGGCGATATTGCGCAGCAGGGACAGATTGATGCGCGATACAAATACCATTCCCAAACCGATGGCTAAAAAGACGAGGCTCGTCCCCAAGTCGGGCTGCTTCAATACGAGCAGGAAGGGGATGCCGATAAATAAGCCGACAGGCAGGACGCTGCGGAACGTATTGAGCTGGCCGACCCGTTCCGACAGCAGGGCCGCTGTGCAGACGATCATGATGATCTTGGCAAATTCCGACGGCTGCACCGTAATCGGCCCGACCTGAATCCACCGCTGGGCCCCTAAGGCCGACGTGCCGACAAACATGACGGCCAGCAGCATGAGCAGGTTGACGACGTACAAGGGCTTGGCGAAGCGCTTGAGCCGCGTGTAATCGTAGTGGCAGAAAAACAGGACCAGGGCTAAATTGATAATAAACCCTATGCCCTGACGAATGACGAAATCGTAATTGATGATGCCTTTGTTAATGTGCGTGGCGCTGCCGATAATGCATAAGCTGACGCCTATGATGAGGAAGCTTATGATGAGCAGCACTTTATCTAAATTTTTCCATTCTCGTTTCAACATATATAGGAACTCCTATCGGCGATAATGTCGCCAAGCTGCAGACTGGTCGCGCCGCCGCCGCAGGGACAGGCCCCTGGGCCGTCGAGGCATATCCTCGTCTGCCGCGTCTTCTTCTGGTTCTTCTTCAGGCTCGGCCGCCGTGCCGTTCAGAATAGCCGCCGCTTTCTGCAGCTCCGCTACGGCCAGGGCCTTCATGCAGCCGAGAGATTCTTTTTCTTCCTCGTCAGCAACGGGCAAGCTTTCTTTTTCCTCTGCGCCGGCTCCTTCCGCCGTCGGCAGCAGGGCCGTCAGGCTGCCGATGTCCGGAGCCGCTTCCCCTTCGACGTAGGCCGCTGTCTGAGCCAGGGCCTTCATGAAGGGAGTCTCCGCCGCGTGCAGGAGGCAGCCCTCGTGGGCAGCCCGGTGCACCGCCGGGTCGTGAGGCAGAATGCCGGCGACGGTTTCGGGATTTAAAATCTGCAGCATATCCTGCACCGGCACATAGCCGGGTACGCCGCTGTAGAAATTATTGAACAGCACGTCGTAATTGAAGCGCTTGCGCTTGTTGCAGAACTGCATGACCCGGGCGGCGTCGCGCATAGACGACCACGTCGGCTCGACGACGAAGAAAATGCGGTCGGCAATGGCCGTGGCGTCCTTGTAGGCCCGCCCCCGCCCCGGCGGACAGTCGATGAGGGTATAGTCGTGGTCTTTAGACAAGGTTTCGACGATATAATGGTACGTCGGCGCGTCGATTTTTTCCCACGTATGCTTCTGGCTGGCCGCTAAAAAGTCCAGCTTGCCGGCAACAGTCATGACGGCTTCGCCGGCGCGGCAGCGTCCCTTGATGACGTCGCCTATATCGTACAGGACGTCGTCCTGCATGCCAAACATGAGATCTAAGTTGCGCAGGCCCATATCGGCGTCGACGGCCAGTACGGAATGGCCGCGGCGCTGCAGGGCGATAGCCAGGGAGGCCGTGACCAGCGTCTTGCCGACGCCGCCCTTACCCGAGGCGATAGCTATGATGGTTGACATGAGAACGACTCCTTTCTGTACAATACGAAATTACAAATCCTATTCTGCCGGCTCGGCGTCCTGGGCCGCCGCTCCGTCGGCGCCTGCCTTCTGGTCCTTCTCTTCGTCCTTCGGCATGCCGGCGGCGTATTTGCCGACGTGGAAAAATTCTTCCAGCATTTCCTTAACAATCGGCGCAGACGCGCTGGAACCGTACCCGCCCTGTTCGACGAGAACGGCGATGACGATGCGCGGATGGTCGAAGGGCGCGTAGGCCACGAACCAGCCGTGGTCCTGGCCGCTGTAGTTTTCGGCCGTACCGGTCTTGCCGGCTACCTGGATTGGGAAATCGGCAAAGATATATCCCGCCGTCCCCTCTTCCGTAACGTTGCGCATGCCTTCGCGGATCAAATCCAGCGTCGACCGCGAAATGGACAGGGTGCCGATTTGCTCCGGCGCAAAAATCTTATAAGGCGTGCCGTCGAGATTATCGATGCGGCTGACCAAAAAGGGGCGGTACTGGATGCCGCCGTTGGCCACTTCGCTGACGATCAGGGCCGCCTGGAGTGGCGTGACGAGTTGGAAGCCCTGGCCGATAGCCGAGTTGAACGTATCGCCCAGATACCAGTCTTCACCAAAGGTGTCCATCTTGTATTTCTCGCTGGCAATGAGGCCCGACGATTCGCCGCGCAGGTCGATGCCCGTCTTCTTGCCCATGCCGAACATGGCCGCGTATTCCGCCAGCTTGTCGATGCCGACGCGCCGGCCCATTTCATAGAAATATACGTTGTCCGACTTGGACAAGGCTTCGGTAAAGTTAATCCAGCCCAGGGCTTCGCCGCCGGCGTTGCGCATGTCTACGAGCCAGTGACGGCCGCTGTCGAAAATCAATTCGTCAGGTGTAACCTTTTTCAGCTCCAGGGCGGCGGCGCCAGTAATGATCTTAAAGGGCGAACCCGGCGGATATTCGCCGGCAATGGCCCGGTTTTCCATGGGGTGATAGGGATTGTCGTTGATCTGGGACCATTCGGCTTCCGTAATCCCCCGGGTAAACCAGTTCGGATTGTACGACGGGCGGCTGGCCATAGCCAGCACGGCTCCCGTATTGGGGTCCAGGGCGACCATAGCGATGCCAGCCGTGCCGATGCCGTTGGCAATCTGGGCATCCATAGCCTTTTCTGCCGCCTGCTGCAGGTTCAGGTCGATAGTTAAGTGAATATTGTGGCCGGCTACGGGATTCTTTCGTTCCATTTCCTTGACCGGACTGCCCGTAGCGTCGACTTCGACCTGCCGGCCGCCGTCCTTGCCGCGGAGCAGGTCGTCATAGTACGCTTCCAGGCCGGCCCGGCCGATCTGAGTGATATTGGACACGCCCTCCTGCCCTTCGAGGCGCTTCTGGTCGTCCTCGTCTATCTGTCCGACGTAGCCGAAAATCTGCGCGGCCATTTCGTTGTACGGATAGTAGCGGATCGGCTGGACGTCGATGGAAATCCCCGGCAGCTCGTTGCGCCGTTCTTCAATTTTAGTGACAATATCCTGGGTCAGGTCGTTGGCCAGGACCGTCGGGATATAAGAGCTCTTTACTTTATCTATTTTTTCCCGCAGCTTGGCTTCCGGGATATTCAGCAGCTGCGACAATTCGTTCAGCTCCGCGTCGGACATGCCGTCCTTCGTCGGTACGTAGGTCACCATGAAGCTGGGCCGCGAGCCGACGAGAATCTGGCCGTTGCGGTCGTACATGACGCCGCGCATGGCCGCGATGGGGACGGCCCGCAGCCGGTTTCCTTCGGCCAGGGAGTGGTAATACTCCCCTTCTACGAGCTGCAAATAAGCCAGCCGGCAGACCAGTATGGCGAAGATAGCGATGATGACCCAATACAAATACCGGAAGCGGCCGTCATCGCTCTTTTTTTTCATTAACGCTTCAAGCATCTGCGCGTTCCTCCATCTACCAACGATATCCCATGTGGCCGTAGTACAACTCGTCGCGGCGCAGCCGCCAGACGACGCGGTCTACCGGCAGGGCCAGTATGCCGTGGTACGCCAGCATGGGAATACTGAATTCAAACAAATAGGATGCCCCGTTGATGAACTGGCCGGAAATAAACAGGACGGCGCAGGTCAGAATCAGGCAGCACTCCGTCGCGCCCAGGACGATGAGCTCCGTCAATATCCACTGGTCCTTGTCGATGCCGCGGCCTATGTAGCTGCAGGCAAAGGCGATGACGAGATACGGCAGCAGGTGGAGGCCCAGGAAATTGCCGATTACTACATCCTGGCAGACACCGCCTATCAGAGCCGTAACGACGCCGACGCGCTGGCCATGATGAAGGGCCATGAGGACGACGAAGAGAAATACGAGGTTCGGCTGGGTAATGCCGTCGCATACAAAGGGCAGGACGGAGCTTTGCAGGATGAATACGATGAACGCCGTCATAAGGCAACTCAGCTTTTTCATAAGGCTGCCGCTCCTTTGATTCCTTCTACTTTATCGCGGTTCGTCTGGGGAACGAGCTTCGGCGCGACGCCGGGCTTGTCGTACGAACCGGTATCAGACGATTTCAAGATGACGAATACTTCTTCCAGCTTGGAGAAGTCGACGCTGGGACGGATGACGGCGTATTTGACGAAATCGTTGTCGTTCTGGTGAATCGACACGATGGTGCCGACGTACAATCCCTTGGGATAAATGGAGCCGAAGCCCGACGTGACGAGGGTATCGCCCTCCAGAATATCCGCGTCTTTGGCGATGTTGACGAACTGCGGTTCCGACGGCACGTTGCCGTTGCCGCGGACGACGGACGATACGCGCGATTCCGGCCGCTGTACGATAGCGCCGATGCTGGTGCGCGGGTCCGTCAGTAGCTGGACGCGGGCCGAATGGGGATAGGCCTCGCTGATGAAGCCGACGACGCCGCTCGGCGTAATGACGGGCATGTCCTTGGCGACGCCTTCGTTCGTGCCGGCGTCGATGATCATCGTGTTGCTCCACGTACCGTAATCACGGGAAATGACGACTGCGGCAACCATCTGGTATTGGCCGTGGGATGCGCGGAAGTCGAGGAGCTGACGCAGGCGGTCGTTTTCGGCCACCAGCTCGTCGTAGTCGACGGTGCGGCTCTTGAGCTCGGCGTTTTCCCGTTCCAGCGCTTCCCATTCAATGCGGTTTTTTAAACTAATATCGACGATGTGAAAAGCCGACGCCAAGGAATTCATGATACGGCTCGCCCCGTATTCAAAGGGGGCCGCAGCCATCTGTAGCGGCTTGGCTACGAAGGGCAGCGATTCGCGCTGCCGCCAGGCCCAGCCGACGACGGCGATGAGGACAAAGAGTATCAGCACGATGACGACGCTTTTTTTACCTAACGAAAACAATTTTAAAATCTCCTCCTATAAATGCGCTGCGCTCCTTCAATGACCGGGGCCAGCTTTTCCCGTTCCGCCACGGCGATACCGATGCCCCGCACGACGGCCAGCTCCGGCTCGGCGGCCAGGACGACGGGAACGCCCAGTTCCTGAGAAAAGAGCTGTTCCATGCCCTTGAGCTTGGCGCCGCCGCCAGTCAGCACGACGCCGTGCTCCATAATATCGGCCGACAGCTCCGGCGGCGTTTCCTGAAGGGCCGACCGCACCAAGTCGAGTATTTTCATGAGGGGCCTGCCGATGACCTGATAGAGCTCGCTGGCCTGGACGGCGCATTCCTTCTGCAGTCCGTCGTCGAGGCCCCGGCCTGTGAAGTAATAGCCCCGGTCTTCCAGAGGCAGTACAGCCGAGCCGTTGGTAATCTTCATCTCTTCAATGGTCATGTCGTCGGTGACGATATCGTATTGGCCGCGCAGGTAATCTTTAATCGCTTCATTGAAATCGAGGCTGCCCAGGTGAATGGACTTGGACACGACGATGCCGCCCAAGGAAAGGATAGCCACATTCGTCGTGCCGCCGCCGATGTTAACGACCATGTTGCCTACGGGATCGTATACGGGCATGTTGACGCCCATGGCCGCGGCAACGGCCGTGTCGACGAGGTAGGCTTCCTTGGCTCCGGCCTGATAGACGGCTTCCATGACGGCCCTCTTTTCGACGTTGGACGCCGCAGCCGGCACGCCGACCATGATGCGCAGGCGCTGGACGCTGCGGACGCATTTGCTGAGGATATAGCCCAGCATCGTCCGCGTCACGCCGTAGTCGGCGACGACGCCGTTCAGCAGGGGCCGATGGATCTTCACCGTTTCCGGCGACTTCGACAGCATGCTTTCCGCCCCGTTGCCGATGGCTACGAGCTTGCGGTTCCGCTCGTCCGTCGCCACGATGGAAGGCTCGGAAAAGACGACGCCCCGCCCTTCTACGTAGACCTGGGTCGTGCACGTTCCCAAGTCAATACCTATATTTTTAGTTAATGGAGAAAAAATCGAAGCCATGCCAAAACCCTTTCCTATACTATGTAATCATCTTCATATTTTAGCACACCAAGGCGATTTTCGCACTATATTTTCATCAAAATCACCGACGGCCGCGCAGGCCAAAACAAAGGCGGCGTCGAAAGCCTTCCCTCTGCCGGGTCCGGTTTCAGCGCCGCGCCGCGTCTTATTCTTCCGTGTCTTCTTTTAAGTACGTCCAGCCTTCTTGCTGGTAGATCTTCTGTTCCTTCATGAGATGGCCCAGGGCCCGCTTGAACGCGGCCTTGCTCAGGCCGAACTTCGTCTTGATGACTGCCGGCGCCGTCTTATCGCCGTAGGGCATCTTTCCCTTCCGCTGCTTGAGGAAGGCCAGGATTTTTTCGCTGTCCGGATTGATGGCGTTTTCCTTGGTCTGGCGCAGGGAAATGTTGATGCGGCCGTCTTCGCGCAGGTACGTGATGCGCCCCTTGACCATCTGGCCGATGAGGATGGGGCCGCTGAATTCGCTGCGGTGCAGAAAGGCGATCCACCGTTCCCGCGTCATGAGGTAGGCTCCCTGGTCGGTCATGTTGTAGACCGCCCCTTCGACCCAGTCGCCGACCTTGGCGTCCGTCGCCGCCCTGGAGGCCCGGCGCATTTCGTCTTCTACTTCCATAGATACGGCCAGGCGATGGGACTTGTCTTCATACAGCTTAACCCATACGTATTCCCCTTCCTTGGGGCGTCCCTTCATTTCGGCAAAGGGCATGAAGATGCCCCGCTCCGTACCGACGTCGACGAAGGCGCCGAAGCGCGTCGTGTTGATGACCGGCGCATAGCCGATCTGGCCGACCTTGATTTTCGGCAGGCGCATACTGGCCGTCAGGCGGCCCGACGGGTCATGATACAAGAAGACCGTAACCTTGTCGCCGACATGGACCTCTTCGGTCTGCTGATTTTTATGGAGCAGTATGTCGTCGTTCGTATTGCCCGTGCCGCCGTTTAAAAATACGCCCATGTCGCTGGCGCGCAATACTTCCAGCGTGGCAATGCTGTTTTCCTGCAGTACCTGCATCTTACTCACCTTCGAACGGAATCCGTTCGGCGTCGCACCACAAGTTTTCCAAATCATAGTAGCTGCGGTCCTGTTCGACAAATACGTGAGCCACGACTTCACCGGCGTCGATGAGTATCCACTTGCCTTCGCGGTAGCCTTCGACGTGGCGCACGTCGTAGCCATGCTTTTCCATTTCTTCTTCAATGTTGTCGGCAATGCTCTGGGCCTGCTTGTTGTTGCGGGCGCTGCAGATGACGAAATAATCGGCCATCATGGACGACTGTTCCATGTCGAGGATGACGATGTTCCAGCTCTTTTTGTCACTAGCGGCCTGGGCCGCAATTTCATAGCTTTTCAGTTCTCTTTCTTCTTTCGTTGTCTTTATGGTAATTGGCATTCTGTGTTCTCCTTCTCTGACTCTGCCTTACGGCGTGTTGCTGGGCGGTTCGGGCGCCGGCGCGATGGCGTTGTTCGTCGCGCCGATGATTTTCTGCCCTTCTACGGGGTCGTAGCTCCACAGCGTTTTGCCGCCTGTCGCCCCGTCGTTGGTATTTTCGCCGGGCAAAATATAAAAATGAATGTCTTCAGCCGGCACGTGGCGGAAGCTGAAGGCCAGGGCCGCTATATCCTTTGCGGAAATATTCGAATCTACGTTGTTCCAGAAGCGGTATAAAAACAGCATGTTGGAAATACCGAAGTGCTGCTGCCGGTCGGCGTAAAACAGCTTGACCAGCCGTTCCTGCCGCTGGGTTCGCGACAGGTAGCCGTCTTCGTCGATGTAGCGCATGTAGCCCGCCGCTTCCTGCCCTGTCAGGGTCTGATACCCTTGAAACAGGTTGATATCCGTCGCGCCCGTTTCGTCGGCGTGGTACATGTTTTCTTCCACATACATGGGCAGTCCGCCGCTCATGTCGATCATCTTCACGAAGGTATCTTCGGAAAATTCGACATAAAAAGGAACGGGAATGTGAAACATGTCTTCCACGACGGCCTGAACGAGGGTCCGGCCGCCTTCGGTATACACGTCCTGGAGCTCCTGAATCCCCTTTTCCTTGCGGCCTTCAATCTTCGTATTGTCCGGCAGCATAATGAAGTCGATATGCTTCTTTTCCTTATTGACTGCCGCCAGGCCGACGAAGTTGACCTGCTGCGGCGTGTTGCCGTCGCGGCCGATGACCAGTACGTACAGGGGCGTATCGGGGCTGATCTGCTCAAAGGACCCTGACGCACCGTTCTGCACGGCGTCGAGGCGGTTCTGAAACTGTTCGGCCCGGGACGTCTGGTAGTGCCGCCACGCCGTCACGGACAAGAACAGAACGGCCGCAACGGCGACGATGCCCGCCAGCAGGTGCAGCAGCTTTCTGCGCCGCTCCCGTTCGCCCGGCATAGTATGCTTTTTTTTCGGACGGTGAAACCATTTCTTCTTATCCATGATGGGTCCGATCCTTCTTCATCGATAAAATATGGGCATTCCGATTGGTCACCGTGCCGACGTAAATCGTCTTGCCCTGCTCCAGCAGATGGAATATGGTCGAATCGTAGCCGGCCAGCACGGCTTTATCCAAGTCTTCCGCAGCTAGTCGGCGCAGCTTGTCCACGCCGTCGAAATCGCGGTTGACCTCGATGTAATCAGCCATAAAAATAATTTTTTCCAAGAGGCTCATATGCTCGGCCCCGGTCGTATGATGGGCCAGGGACGCTAAAAGGTCGGCGTCGTCGATGCCGTACTGTTCCCGGGCTATGGTCACGGCCGCGTAGCCGTGGAGCAGGCTGCCGATAGATACGACCGTATCGGGCAAGGTGCTGCCGAAGCTACGCCAGGCCAGCTTCTGCATAGCCGGCAGATCCATCTGCTTGGCCGCGTCGTGCAGCAGGCCGGCGACCTCGGCCTGATCGGCATCGCCGCCGTACTTCTCGGCCAGCTGGCGCGCCGCCTGGGCCACGCCCAGCACGTGCTGGTACCGGTGCGTGCTCAGCGTCCCTTTTAAATGTTCTTTAATGGTTGTCTTGAGTTCTTCGCTGTACATTGATATACTCCATGTTTTTCGATATATTCTATAACGACTTTGGGCATCATGTATCGGACGGACAGTCCGCTGCGTATACGGTGCCGCAGTTCAGTCGAAGAGATTTGCATAGTCGGCACGGTCAGCTTTAAAATGTGCTTTCCCAGCTCGCCGAAATGCTCGACGACCTGGCCGATGGACTGCGTGCCGTCAGGCCGCGTCGCGCCGACAAACTGGCACAGCGAGAGGATTTCCTCCGGCTTGTACCACTGCGGCAGATCCTGTATCGTATCGGTTCCCGATATGAAATACAAAATATACGACGGGCCGTAAAATTCCTTTAAAAACCGCAGCGTATCAATGGTGTACGACCGTCCCTTGCGGCGTATTTCCAAATCGCTGACGGCAAAATAGGGATTGTCGGCCGTCGCCAGCCTGGTCATGGCCAGGCGTTGTTCCGCCGTCGCGCCGTCTATATTTTTATTGGGCGTTATGTACGAAGGGATGAACAACACCCTGTCGAGATGAAAGGTCTGCCGCGCTTCTTCGGCAATCATCAGGTGTCCCAGATGAATGGGATTAAAAGTTCCCCCCATGATCCCCAGCCTAGTGATTTCCATGGTACAGATAAATTCCTCCCCACACCAGCGCCAGCGTCAGGCCGTATAACAACAGCCAGATGGCGTAGTGCTTGTATTCGTAGCGAGTCTTCGGCGCTGACAGGTACTGCCGCAGCGTCCGCATGTAGGCCTGTACGACACGCTTCATTACCGGATCTGGCCCTGACCGCGGACGACGTATTTATAAGATACGAGGGCTTCCAGCCCCATGGGGCCGCGGACGTGCAGCTTCTGCGTGCTGATGCCGATTTCTGCGCCGAAGCCGAATTCAAAGCCGTCGGTAAACCGCGTCGATGCGTTGACGTACACTGCCGCCGAATCGACGCTGCGCAGAAAAGCTTCAGCCGTTTCCGGATTGTCCGTCACAATGGCTTCAGAATGATGCGTGCTGTAGCGGCGGATGTGAGCCAGCGCTTCGTCCAGAGATGATACGGTCCGGATAGACATGACGAGGGCGTTGTATTCCGTTTCCCAATCGACTTCTTCTGCGGCGAGGACGGCGCTGTCGACGCTGCGCGCCAAGTCGTCGCCGCGCATTTCGACGCAGTCCTGCTTCATGACCGGCACGAGCTTTTTCATCAGCGGGGCCAATACGCTTTCATGAACCAGCAGCGTTTCCATGGCGTTGCACGTAGACGGCCGGGACACCTTGGCGTTTTCGATGATGCGGACGGCCATGTCCAGGTCGGCGTCCTTGTCGACGTAGACGTGGCAGACGCCGCTTCCCGTTTCGACGCAGGGAACCGTCGCCGTTTCGACGACCATGCGGATGAGGCCGGCGCCGCCGCGGGGAATGGCCAGGTCGATGTACTGACGCAGGGTCAGCAGTTCCTTTACCAAGGCCCGATCTGTATTTTCCAGCAGCCCTACGACGTCGGGATTGAGGCCCGCCGCTTTGAGAGCCTCCTTAATAACGGCGACCAAAGCCGTGTTGGAATGAATGGCCTCGCTGCCGCCGCGGAGAACGCAGGCGTTGCCCGACTTGATGCACAGGGCCGCGGCGTCGACGGTGACGTTGGGCCGCGATTCGTAAATGATGGCGATGACGCCCAAGGGCACAGTCACCTTGCAGATGTGCAGCCCGTTGGGCCGGTCCCATTCTGCCAGACAGCGGCCGACCGGGTCGGGAAGCTCGATGACCTGGCGCACGCCGGCAGCCATATCGTGAATCCGCTGTTCGGTCAGCTTCAAACGATCCAGCATGGCTTCGCTCATGCCGTTGTTCCGTGCCGCGGCAATATCAAGATGATTGGCTTCTATAATATAGGCGGCCTGCCGTTCCAGCTCGTCGGCTAAATACGCCAAGGCTTTATTTTTCGTATCCGTACCGACCAGGGCCAGCTCCTGAGCCCCGGCCTTAGCCGCTCTGGCTTTGACTAATACTTCTGATTCCATAGCAATCCCTCCTCACTGCATGACGACGAGGTTGTCGCGGTGAATGACTTCTTCATATACGCCTTCGTGGCCGAGAATCTTGGTGATGTCGTCGGTCTTATGGCGCTTGATGGCTTCGACGCTTTCGCTGTTGTAGTTGACGATGCCCTTGGCAATGACGAGGCCTTCGTACATGACGTTGACGATGTCTCCTTCGTGGAACTCACCCTCTACAGCAGCGATGCCTACGGGCAGCAGGCTGGAGCCGTGCTCGACGAGGGCGTTGCGGCAGCCGCCGTCTACGATAAGGCTGCCCCGGGCCTTGCCTCCCGACAGGAGCCAACGCTTTTTCGTATGCAGGTTCGAATCCTTGGCCGTAAACCAAGTGCCGACGTCCTCGCCCTGGCAGATGCGGCGCAGGACGCCGTCTTCGCTGCCCGAGGCGATGACCATGTCGACGCCCGACGAGGTGGCGATGGATGCGGCCTGTATCTTCGTGTACATGCCGCCCGTGCCGATAGACGAGCCGGCTCCGCCGGCAATATCGTAAACGTGCTTGTCTACCTCCGTCACGACGGGAATGATGCGGGCCTCGGGATGGGTCTGCGGATTGGCCGTATACAGGCCGTCCACGTCGGAGAGGATGATGAGCAAGTCGGCTTCGATGAAATTGCTGACCATAGCCGACAAGGTGTCGTTGTCGCCGATTTTAAACTCGTCGATGGCTACGACATCGTTTTCGTTGATGATGGGGATGACGCCCATCTGCAGCATCGTCAGCAAGGTATTGCGCGAATTCATGAACTTCTTGCGGTCCTGGGCGTCCATGCGCGTCAGCAGTACCTGACCGACGTTCTGCCCGTATTCGCGGAACATCTTTTCATAGGTGTGCATGAGGACGCCCTGCCCGACGGCGGCGACAGCCTGCTTTTTGCGGATCGTCTTGGGCCGCGCCGACAGCCCCAGCGGCCCCATGCCGGCGCTGACGGCGCCTGACGACACGAGGACCATTTCCTTCCCCTGATTTGCCAAATCGGCGATTTCCATTGCCAGCCGCTCGATGCGGTGGTAGTTGAGCTTCCCTGTCTCATGGGTCAGGGTGCTCGACCCTACCTTGACGACAATGCGATTTTTCTTTTGCAGCAATTCCCGGTTACCGGCCATGTTATCCCAACCTTACATCGTAATAAAATCGAAGTGCGATTTTTCGTCTTTTTTCTTGAACAATACGCCGTAGTGGCCGATGACCTGCACCAGCTCGGCGCCCAGCATATCGGCCAGGTCTTCCATCGTTTCCCGCGTGTCCAGATTGGCGTTGTTCAGGACGTGGACTTTGATGAGCTCCCGCGCCGTAATGGCCGCCCTGGCGCTGTCGATGACGGCGTCGCTCAGCCCTTCCTTGCCGATCTGCACGACCGACGGCATGAGGCTGGCCATTGCTTTTAATTTCTTCTTATCTTTATTGTTCACTCTCGTTGCTCCTTTTATTCGTGATATTCAAATTCCATTTCGCAGATGCGGACGGTGTTGCCGTCGCAAATGCCCTTTTCCTTCAGCAGCTTATCCAGCTCCATGTAGCGCCAGATGCGCTGGAAACGGCGCAGGGACTGGTCGTCGTCGAAGTTCGTCATGGCTACGAGGTTTTCAATGCGGGGCCCTGTAATGACGAAGGCTCCGTCGTCAGCCCGCTTGACTTCGAAATCCGGCTTGTCCTGCGCCTTGTAGACGACTTCTTCGGCGATTTCTTCCGGCTCTTCGACGTACGTTTCCAGCAAATCCCACAGCCGTTCGAGGAGGACTTCCAGCCCTTCGCCGGTCATGGCGCAGATGGGATATACTTCCTGTCCCCGTTCGTCCATGTAAGCTTTCAGCCGTTCCAGATTGTCCGAATCGCCGAGCATGTCGATTTTATTCGCCGCGATGATCTGTTTTTTCCGCGACAGCTTTTCGCTGTATTTGCGCAGCTCTTCGTTGATTTTTTCGTAATCCTCAATGGGGTCGCGGCCTTCCATGCCCGACACGTCGAGGACGTGGACCAGTATCTTCGTCCGCTCGATGTGGCGGAGGAAATCGTGGCCCAGGCCTACGCCTTCGCTGGCTCCTTCAATGAGGCCGGGAATGTCAGCCATGACGAAGCTGCGGTGATCGCTCAGGTCGACGACGCCGAGAATGGGGTTGAGCGTCGTAAAATGATAGGCCGCCACTTCCGGCTGGGCTGCCGATACCTTGCGCAGGATGCTCGACTTGCCGACGCTGGGATAGCCTAACAGGCCGATGTCAGCCAATACCTTCAGTTCCAGGCGGAGCCACCGTTCTTCTCCCGGTTCGCCCCGTTCGGCAAAGGTCGGCGTGCGGTTGGAACTGGAGCGGAAATGCCAGTTGCCCCGGCCGCCGCGGCCGCCTTTGGCTACGACAGCCTGCTGGCCGTCATGACTCAGGTCGGCGATGATCTGGCCCGATTCTTCGTCTTTTACGATCGTGCCTAAAGGAACCGTAATGAGCAGGTCTTCGGCGTTGCGGCCGTAGCAGTTCGCTCCCTGGCCCTTGCCGCCGGGCTTGGCCTTGAACAGGCGGCGGAAGCGGAAGTCGACGAGGGTGTTGACGTTGCGGTCGGCTACGAGGACGACGTTGCCGCCGTGGCCGCCGTCGCCGCCGTCAGGGCCGCCCTTGGGGACAAATTTTTCGCGGCGGAAGCTGCTCATGCCGTCGCCGCCTTTTCCGGACTGCACAAAAATTCTGGCTCTATCGATAAACATAATTCACCTCATTGAATACGAAATGTCTGAAAAGGACGCTATATACAGAAAGAGACACAGCATACATATACCATGTCTCCTGTCTATCTGTCCTGCTATATACACTTAAAACGGTACTGTTCAAATTTTAAAGCAAAACGGCTCGTCTGTAAAGTCATTTTGCCCAAGAAATTCAATTCGTTTACGGCTTCTGCAATAGTTCCAGCCCTTTTTCCAGCTGATAGTCGACGGGATCGTTCGGCTGCAGGGGCACGACGACGTCGGGCTCGATGCCCTTGCCTTCGACTTCCCGCCCCTTCGTCGTCCGATACTTGGCTACGGTGACCTTTACGGCGTCGTCCTTCGTAACGGGATAGACGCCCTGGACGGTTCCCTTGCCGAAGGTGCGGACGCCGACGATGGGCCCCAGCTGCAAGTCCTGCACGTCGCCGGCGACGATTTCCGACGCGCTGGCCGAATTTTCATTGACCAGCACGACGAGGGGAATGACCTCGTCCGTCCCGTCGGCGACGAACTGCTCTTCCTGGCCGTCGCTGCTCGTATAGGACACGACGACGCTGTTCTTCGGCACGAAGTTGCTGGCCACCAGCGTCGCCTGGTCGACTAGCCCGCCGGGATTATTGCGCAGGTCGAGAATCATCTTTTTCATGCCCTGGGCCCGCAGGGACTGATAGGCTTCGGTAAATTCCCGTCCCGTGTCCTCGCTGAACAAGGCGATGCGGACGTAGCCGATATCCGTCCCTTCGATCATCTCGCCGGCTGCCGTCTGCATGTGGATATTGCGGCGTATCAAGGTCATGTCCCTGTCGGCGCCGTCGCGGCGGATCGTCAGGACGACGGACGTATTTTCCGGGCCGCGGATGGACAGGGATACGTCTTCCAGCTCCATTCCCGCCGTCGGCTGGCCGTCGATAGCCATGATGACGTCGCCCCGCTGCAGTCCCGCCTCGCTGGCCGGGCTGCCGTCGATGACGCCGGCAATGAACACGCCTTCGTCGGCCTTACTGATGTACACGCCGATGCCGGCATAGGAGCCAGTCATCTGCTCCGTAAACATCTTGAATTCGTCGCCGGTCAAATACGTCGAATGCTTGTCGCCCAGAGTGTCTACGACGCCCTTCATGGCCCCGTCGAGCAGGGCCTTCTTGTCGATGTCGCCGGCATAATGGTCCTCTACGACGGCAATGGTGCGGAAGAATTTAAAAATTCCCATATAATCGCCTGTCAGTTCGTACGACAAGGCGGCCAGCAGAAGAAGAACTGAGGCGACGACCGTCGTAATCCACTGGAAAAAGGGCTTTGCTTCCTGAAAAAAACGCTTCATAGACTCTTTCATCACAGCGCCGCCTTATAAGTAGGCCATGGGGTCTACAGGGTCCCCGTTGGAACGCACTTCAAAGTGAACGTGCGGCCCCGTCGAATTGCCCGTCGAGCCGGCATAGGCGATGGTCTGCCCTTTAGAGACAGACTGGCCGGCCGATACGGCCAGGGATTCGTTGTGGCCGTACAAGGTCGACAGGCCGTTGCCGTGATCGATGATAACGGCGTAACCGTAGCCGCTGATCCAGCCGGCTTCCACGACGTAGCCGCTGTCGGCAGCCGCTACGGGCGTGCCGTAATCGACGCCGATATCCATGCCGCTGTGATAAATAGTCGAGCCGAAAATAGGATGGACGCGGTAGCCGTATTCGGACGTAATGACGCCGTTGACCGGCCACATCATAGCGCCGGATCCGCTGACGGGCTGATAGCTCGTGTATCCGCCTCCTCCCGACGACTGCTGGGCCGCCGCGGCCGCTGCCGCTGCCGCCCGTTCGGCCGCGCGCTGGCGGAGCATTTCGCCGATGGCTGCTGAAGACGCTTCCAATTCGCGGTAAGCCGCTTCTGCCGTGGCCTTATCGTTTTCAGCCTGATACAGAATAGCTTGCTGTTCCTTCTTATGTTCTTCAATTTCAGCCTTCTTCTGTTCCGCTTCGGCCTTCAGCTGTACCTGATGCTGCCGTTCCGCTTCCAGTTCCTGCCGGGCCTGATGGATGATATCCCGCTGTTCCCGAATGGACGAAATCAGCTCCATGTCGGCGGCGACGACCCGGCGCAGCAATTCGACGCGGTTGGCAAAGTCATTGAAGTCCTTGGCTCCCAGAATAACGTCGAGATAATTGAGCTGGCCGTGCATATAAATATCGCGGATGCGGACGCTGAACACGTCGAGACGCTTGTCCAGCTTAGCCTGTTCGGCCGCCAGCCGGGCTTCCGTATCCCTGATTTTGGCTTCCGTCTGGGCCAGCTGGTCGGAAATCGACTTGTATTCCGCTTCGGCGGCGTCGAGGTTTTCCTGGATGACCCGCAGCTTTTCAAAGACGCTGCCGATGACCGCTTCGGCTTCGTTTTTCTTTTGTTCCTGTTCCGCCATCTGCTGCTGCACGTCGGCCAGCTGGTTCTGCAAATCCTCGTCTTCGGCGAAAGACGCGAAGCACGGGCTCAGCAAGGCCGATATGACCATGGCAGCTACGTATTTTTTCTGTTTCGTAAACGTAACCATACCTTACACCTTCATATACCGCTTCAACGAAATCGTACTGCCGATAGCCCCGATGACCATGCTGATGAGCAGGAGGACGCCCCCCATTTGATACATGAAGGGGTACATGCCGACCATGGGCAGGAACGCCAGAGTACGGTGAATCGTCACCGTAATGAATTCATAGAACTGCAGCAGGGCCAGGTCGGCGATGACGCCGCCGATAAAGCCCAGGAACAGGCCTTCCAGCAGGAAGGGCCAGCGGATAAACCAGTTCGTCGCGCCGACGTATTTCATGATACCGATTTCCTTGCGGCGGGCAAATACGGTCAGGCGAATCGTATTGGAAATGATGAACAGCGTCGCAAAGGTCAAGAGAATGATCAAGGCGATGCCGCCCCAGCGGACGACGGCCGTAATCTGAAACAGCTGCTCGATGATTTCCTGGCCGTAATGGGAGCTTTCGACTTCCGGATATTCGGCGACAATAGCCGCCGTCTTTTTAACGGCTTCCGGATTGGTGAAGGTCAGCTCGTACGAGCTGGGCAGAGGGTTCTTCCCTTCCAGAGCGTTCAGGATGCCCGGCTGGTCCTTCATCCGTTCCTTCAGCTTTTCCATGGCCTGATCTTTATTGGTAAAGCTGAGTTCCTTGACATCAGGCAGAGCTTTCAGCCGGCGGCCGACGCTCATGACCTGGTCCGTCGTCAAGTCGTCCTTTAAATAGATGCTGATCTGCACCTGGCTCTCCAGATTTTCTGCAAAGTGATCCAAATTGGCGACGATAATCGTAAATACACCTAAGATGAAAAAGGACAAGGCGACCGTCGCAATGGACGCGATGGTCATGAAGCTGTTGCGCCAAAAAGACTTGACCGCTTCGGACACGAAGTAGCGCATCGTTCTAATCTTCATCGCCGTATCCTCCCTTCTGTTCGTCGCGGACTACTTTGCCGTCGACGATTTCGATGACCCGCTTGTTCATCAAGTCGACCATCTGCTTATCATGAGTAACCATGAGGACTGTCGTGCCCATATGGTTGATTTTCTTAAACGTTTCCATAATGTCCCTAGACGTGTCCGGGTCCAGGTTGCCCGTCGGTTCGTCGGCAATGAGCAGCAGGGGGCGGTTTACGATTGCCCGGGCGATAGCCACGCGCTGCTGCTCGCCGCCGCTCAGATTCTGCGGCAGGTCGTCGGCCTTGCTCAGCAAGCCGACCAAGTCTAGGACCGTCCGCACCCGCTCTTTAATGACCTTGCGCGGCGATTCGATAACTTCCATGGCAAAGGCCACGTTTTCCGCAGCCGTCTTATTGGGCAGGAGGCGGAAATCCTGGAAGACGATCCCCATTTTGCGCCGCAGATAAGGCACGCGGCTCTTAGGCAGCTTATTGACTTCTATCCCGTCGACGAAGACCGAGCCCTGGCTGGGCAGTTCTTCGTGGGACAGCATCTTGATAAACGTCGATTTGCCGGCGCCGCTGGCGCCGACGACAAATACAAATTCGCCCTTGCCGATGTGCAGCGACACATGGCTCAAGGCTACGGAACCATTTTCATATACTTTTGATACGTCTTTGAAATCAATCATGGGAAACCTCTTTCCAAGTATCTGTGCAAACTGCGGCCCTAACGGCCGTCCGTATTTCTGCTCTTCAGGCGAGCCCGCAAACTGTCCTTTCCTTCGATAATCCGCAGGGCCAAATAAGCGTTGCGCAGCGACTGGCGGCGCAGGTGATTGAGCCGCGCCTTCACGTCCGGCGCAATGCCTCCGGCAGCCAGCTTCCTCGTCACGTCGGCGACAAGATCTCCGGCGGAAACCGTCTCGACGGTACCGCAGAGCTTCTCTCCGATGAGCTGGATAAAACTGTCTATCTTCGGATCGTAGGAAATAGCCGTCACAGGCACCTCCATGAGGGAGGCGAACACCAGGGCGTGCAGGCGGTTGGCGATGACGGCGTCCATGCAGCCGATGAGAGACATGAATTCCACCGTATTATAGCCTTCCCGCAGGACGACGGCTTCCGTTTCCATCATGGCGGCAATATCCTCGCCGGCCTTGACGTCGGCGGGATACTGCATGGGAATGAAGATGATGCGGGCATCCAGACGGCGCTGCAGCTCGTCGGCGGCCTTGGCAATTTCTTCTTTATACCCCCTCATCCCCTGCCAGTCGCGTACAGCGACGCCGACGCGGGTCCGGATGCCTGTGACGCCGGCTTTTTTCAGCAAGTAAAAGCCGATTTTCTTATCGACGGGATGCATGGAAAGGACGGCGTCGGCCGTGACGTGAACCGGCGGAGCCGTCACGCCTAAAGACGCCAGCTCCCGCTTCGATTCGCTGTCGCGGACGCCGATAACCGTCGCCTGCTGCAGCACCTGCCGCACGGCCTGCCGGGCCTTTTCGCCCCGCACGGGACCTATGCCCTGGGCATAGAGCATGACGGGCTTATGGAAAAACAAAGCGATGCGCATGACCAGCAGATAATAGTAGAGGCTGCGAGTGCTGGTCACGTCCTGGAGCAGGCTGCCGCCGCCGCTAATAAGAATATCACAGCGGCGAATAGCCGCTGCGATAGCGAAAAAGTTCATGCGGTGAACTGTATGTACGTTGTGATGTTTCCGGGTCATCTGGCAGTTGCCCGTAATGACCGTAATCTCCACGTGGGGCATGATGTCCCGCAGGGAGCCGATAATAGCCGACAGCATGGCCTCGTCGCCGGCGTTGGCAAATCCGTAATAGCCGGAAATAACGACCTTACTCACGGGGCTTCACCCGCTTTCCCAGCCAATTCGTAATGTACTCGAGGAAGGCAACGCCGCAGACACCAATGATGCCTAAGGGCAGGCCCAGCAGCCAGCCGTCGATGCCCCGGATAAAGGACATCAGGAAGGGCGTGCGGATGTGGGCGAACGTTTCGACCATGGAGCCGACGCCTATCGTCGCAGCCAGCACTAACAGGAAGTGCAGTATCTGCGGCCATTTGCGGTACATGGCGGCGACCATGAGGAAGAAGGCCGGATGGCCGACGAGAAATTCCTTTTCCCGCGGACGGGCGTACATGGCATTTTCCAGAAACCGGCGCAGCGCTACTTCAAAATCGGGCACGGGAACGCCTGCCGTATGGCCGCTCCGCCCGACGAAAATGAAAGCTACCATAGCCAGCATGCCCAACAGGATGAGCGTCCCCATCTTGATGGGAATATTGAGGAAGTCCTTCGCAAAAGCCGCAAAATCCTGCGGCGAGGCGATCGTCCGGCCCCACAGGGGGAAGCGGAGCAAATAGCCTGCGGCTACCAATAGGATGGGCAGCATGAAGGTCAGCTTGACGCCGCGGTAAAAATCAAATTCCATAAAGAAACGGATATTGCCAAGCATGGCCGCAATATACAAGCCGCCGATCATGGCGATGGCCACGGCGCAGGTCAGGCCGACGGCGCCGTCGCGGACGACTCGTCCGTACCCCAGGGGCGCGTCTATCGGCTTCTTTCTCCACCAATCCAGCAGGAGGAGCATAGCCGCTGTCGGCGACGCGACAGCACAGCCGATAGCCATGAGCTGCAGGAACAGGGCGCTATGAAACAGAGCCGTTCCCCCGGCTCCGCCGACGACTGCCAGCGCCAGGAGAATATAATTTACCTTTTCCGATAAGGGAATGAACAGGTTCAGCACGAAGACAAACCCGCAGGCCGCGGCCGCGGCCGTCACGGCCAGCAGCAGGGCGTTGGGATAATACCCTTCCATAATAGAGGCCCTGCCCAGCGCATAGCCCCGGTCTTTCAATTTCCGGGACGTTTCCTGAATATAGGACAGATTCGTCTCCGTCAGGTTCATGCCGTGAAGGGGCTTTTTATACAGGGGATATAAATTGACGCGGACGTTGCGTTCCAAATCGCTGATGTAAAAGCGCATGGCCGCTTCTTCCGGCGTAATCTTTTCCAGTTCTTCCTTAGACATGGCGTAGATACGCACCGTTTGATAATCGAGGAGATCGGCCAAATCATACATGCCGTCCTGACGGTCGTACTGCAGCTGGTTGGCCGCTTCGATCATGTAAAAGGGCAGGCCCTGGGCCTTCATATGCTCCGCCGTCACAGCCAGCATCGCCTTGCGCTGCTCCTTGTCCGGCGTATAGCCCAGCACTTCCTTGCCGACGAACATGATGCCCGACACGTCGGGAATATCCGCGGCCCGCTGGAAAAACTGATCAATCTGCTCTTTCGATACGTTGCTGTAATTCGTCGGCCGCAGGATGACGTGGAACCCGCGGGCCGCAATGGCCTTGGCGTCGGCCGACAAGATTCCCAGATTCGTATCACCCAACGCCGGCATGGAGCCGCGCAGGCCTAAGATGCGGTATTGGGAATTGGCAATGACGCTGACGCTGTCCGCGCCGAGGCGGGTCTTCAGGTCTGCCGCAATTTCGTCGAAGTACGGGTCTTCCTTGTCCTTAGGCTGGCCGACGACGTAATAATCATAAGACAAATCGCCGATCTGCAGCTGCGGATAATACAGCTGGAAGCCCAGCCGCGTAATGAGCGATATGTCGCCCCGCTGGGTCAGCTTGTTCAGCGTCGTGTCGTATATGGTAAAGCTCGTAATGCCGGCCTGCCGGAATTTTTCCAGCGCCTCGCCGACGTCATAGCCGTCGTTGCGGACCATGCTGACGACGGCGTCGTAATCCATAGCCTGCTCGATCGTCATCGTCCGTTCTTCCACGGCGTAGCGCTGGACGCACATGTATATGGAGCAAAGGAGGCCGATGAGCACGGCGGCAATCATCAGCATGTTGCTGTAGCGATGTTGTTTTTCCATGTTTCCACCTTACTTAATGAGCGGCCGTCTGGCCGTGTATAGTCAGCACGTCGCCGTGCATCATCACGCTATCCGGTACGATTCCCAGGGGAAATTCGCTGAAATCGTACACTTCGGCGCTGCCCAGACCGCGGGCGCGGTATTTCATGCCGAAGCCCTCGACGGTGACGTCGTCGGGAATGAACATGAGCTTTTTCTCATCCATGCCGAAGCGGCCGTGAATAACCGCCCGGGCGTTCAGCAGGCCGCCCAGCTTGGCCGAGCCGCTGACTTCAATCGTATCGCCCAGAAAGACGACCGACACGTCCTTCAGGCCGTCTACCTTTTCCACTAAAAAATTGCGCAGCTCATTGCTGCTCACGGACGCCGACATTTCGCCGTGCGCGGCGGAAGCCAGGGTCATCTGCTGGTCCAGCAAGGCGTCCATCGGGCTGAATTTCACGCCCTGCAGGTCGCAGTCAAAGCTGTCGAACATCAGGCCGCCGACGCGGAAGGCCTTGCCGTGGACGCTGACCGCATCGAGCTCGCCGAGGAGCACCTTCATGCCCGGCGAGGCCTCGACGCGCACGTCTTCCGGTTTGAGGTCCATCTTCTGGGACAAGGCGTAATGAAGAGCCACTTCCGCCGTCTTCGGGCCGAAGGCGTTGACGCCGACGAGAACCGCCGCCGCGATGATCAAAAGTGTGATTAGCTTTTTCATTTATATATCCTGTCTTGAAATCTTCTTATCCTTTTCCTGCTGCAGATAGCCTTCGATGAAGATATCTAAATCGCCGTCCATAACGGCCTGGATATTGCCCGTTTCCACGCCGGTGCGGTGGTCCTTGACCAAGTTGTAGGGATGGAATACGTACGAGCGTATCTGGCTCCCCCATTCGATGGCCTGATGGACGCCGCCGATTTCGGCTTTCAGTTTTTCCTGCTTTTCCCGTTCCAATTCAAAGAGCTTGGCCCGCAGGTACTTCAAGCACATTTCCTTGTTCTGGAGCTGGGACCGTTCGTTCTGGCACTGGACGACGATGCCCGTCGGCATATGGGTCATGCGGACGGCCGAGCTGGTCTTGTTGACGTGCTGGCCGCCGGCGCCGGAGGCGCGGAAGTAGTCGACGCGGACGTCGTCCATATTGATTTCTACGTCTACGTCGTCAGGCAGCTCGGGCATGACGTCTACGGCCGTAAAGGACGTATGGCGGCGCGCCGCCGCGTCGAAGGGGGAAATGCGGACCAGGCGGTGCACCCCTTTTTCCGACTTCAAATACCCGTAGGCATATTCGCCTTCAATCGTAAAGGCTGCGCTCTTGATGCCCGCTTCGTCGCCGGGCTGCATATCCATGACGTTGATGCGGTAGCCGTTGCGCTCGGCCCAGCGCATGTACATGCGGATGAGCATCTGCGCCCAGTCCTGGGCTTCGGTGCCGCCGGCGCCGGCGTGGAAGGTGACGATGGCGTTGCACGTATCGTATTCATCGGAAAGAAGCAGGAGGATTTCCCTCTTTTCTACGTCTTTTACCAGTTCCTTATACTGCTTTTCGATTTCGCCAGCCAAATCGGCATCGCCTTCTTCCATAGCCAGCTCCAGGTAGTCGCAGGCATCCTGCACCCGCTGCACCAGCTCTTTATGGCCTTCGACTTCGGCTTTCAGCTGCGTCGCTTCCTGGGAAATAGCCTTGGCCTTTTCCGGGTCATTCCAAAAGTCCGGATCGCTCATCTGCATATCCAGATTCATAATTCGTTCTTCTTTTCGAGGTAAGCTAAAGTGAATCCCCGATTTCTTGTATTCTATTCTGCAAATCTTCCAAAGGCTTACGCAATTCTTCTAATAGCACAAGTATCACCATCTTTCATATATCAACATTAATTACCGATTATATCACAGGCATTCTCTTTTTTACAGAGAATTTACTTTCTTTTTCTGCATTTCAGCCTTAGTCCTGCTGCTGTTGCTTTCTCTGTTCTTCCCGTTCGATATCCTCGCGGCTGACGGGCTTGCTTTCTTCGTGCACTTCCGTCGCGCCCTGGAGCCGGTCTTCCGCCTTGGGAACGGGCTTGCTGTACGTTACCTGAATGTGATAGAGGAAGGTAATGACCGTCCGCTTGATGGAATCGATCATTTCTTCAAACATTTCATAGGCTTCGAATTTGTATTCGACCAGAGGATTCTTCTGGCCGTACGCCCGCAGGTTGATGCCTTCCTTCAAGGCGTCCATGGCATCGAGGTGATCCATCCACTTGCTGTCGACGACGCGGAGCATAATGGCTTTTTCCAGCTCGCGCATCGTTTCGGCGCTGATTTCCTTTTCCCGTTCGTCGTACAAGGCGACGGCAATGTCCTTGAGCTTTTCCTGTACTTCGATGCGGCTGAGGTTTTCCAGTTCTTCTACCGTTACAGTTCCCTTGGGCACGAAGTACTGTTCCATCTGAGCCAGGAGGCCGGCAAAATCCCATTCTTCCGGATAGAGCTTTTCGTCGGCATACCGGTCCAGACCGTCGAGAATAATATCATCGACCATGCCCAAGATCGTGTCCCGCAGCGATTCGGCGACGAGGACCTTGCGGCGCTGCCCGTACAGGACCTCACGCTGCTGATTCATGACGTCGTCGTATTCGAGGACGTACTTACGGATTTCAAAGTTGTGGCTTTCGACCTTTTTCTGAGCCTTTTCAATGGAGCGGGTAATCATGGAATGGGTAATCGGTTCGTCTTCGTCCATGCCCAGCTTGTCCATGAATTTAGAAATGTTTTCCGAGCCGAAAATACGCATGAGGTCGTCTTCCAGAGACAGGAAGAACTGCGTCGTGCCCGGGTCGCCCTGACGGCCTGCGCGGCCCCGGAGCTGGTTGTCGATGCGGCGGCTTTCGTGCCGTTCCGTACCAATGATCATCAGGCCGCCCAGCTCGGCTACACCCTTGCCGAGCTTGATGTCCGTGCCGCGGCCAGCCATGTTGGTCGCAATGGTGACCATGTTCATCTGGCCGGCGTCCTTGATAATTTCCGCTTCTTTTTCATGATACTTGGCGTTCAGCACATTGTGGACGATGTTTTCTTTTTTCAGAAGCTGGCTGATGATTTCCGACTGGCTGATAGACGTCGTGCCGACGAGGATCGGCTGGCCCGTTTCGTGGCGCTTTTTGACTTCCCGGACGACGGCCCGGTATTTGGCGTGCTTCGTCTTGTAGATGACGTCGGGCAGGTCCTTGCGGATAGCCGGCTTGTTCGTCGGAATAACGTAGACATCCAGCTTGTAAATCTTATTGAATTCGTCTTCTTCCGTCTTAGCCGTACCGGTCATGCCGGCCAGCTTATCGTACATGCGGAAGTAGTTCTGGAAGGTAATCGTCGCCAAGGTCTTGCTTTCGCCCTGAACCTTGACGTTTTCTTTCGCTTCGATGGACTGGTGGAGCCCGTCGCTGTAGCGGCGGCCGAACATGAGGCGGCCCGTAAATTCGTCGACGATGACGATTTCGCCGTCTTTGACGACATAATCCTTATCGCGGTGCATCATGAAGCGGGCCCGCAGGGCCTGAATGACCAAGTGGTTCAAATCGAGGTGGTCGTTGTCGAACATATTCTTAATGCCCAGCATCTTTTCGACCTTGGCGACGCCGCTTTCCGTCGGCGCGATGGTCTTTTGCTTTTCGTCCATCGTGTAGTCTTCTTTTTCAAAGGTCTTGACGATGTGAGCCAGCGTATAGTACAAGTCCGTCGATTTTTCTCCCGGTCCGGAAATAATAAGCGGCGTACGGGCTTCGTCGATGAGGATGGAGTCCACTTCGTCGACGATGCAGTAGTTCAGGGGACGCTGTACCATCTGGTCCTTGCTGATGACCATGTTGTCGCGCAGGTAGTCGAAGCCGAATTCGTTATTCGTGCCGTACGTAATATCGGAATTATAGGCGCGGCGGCGCTGTTCATACGTCAGGTCGTGGACGATAAGGCCGACGGACAATCCCAGGAACTTATAAATCTGACCCATTTCTTCGCTGTCGCGTGTGGCCAAATAGTCGTTGACCGTGACGACGTGGACGCCTTTGCCGGTCAGGGCGTTTAAGTAGACGGGCAGCGTTGCGACGAGGGTCTTGCCTTCGCCCGTACGCATTTCTGCAATGTCGCCGCGGTGCAGGACAATGCCGCCCAAAAGCTGCACGTCAAAATGGCGCATGCCGAGGACGCGGCGCGACGCTTCGCGCACGACGGCAAAGGCTTCAGGCAGAATATCGTCCAGCGTTTCCCCTTCGGCCAGGCGGCGCTTGAATTCAAAGGTCTTCTCCTGCAGCGAAGAATCGCTCAAGGCCGTAAGCTTCGGTTCTAAATCGTTAATATGATGGACGATAGGCCACATCTTCTTTAATTCGCGTTCGGTATTATTGCCGAGCAGTCTCTGCATTATTTTATTAAACACGTAATAAGCCCTCCAATTGCAACTAAGTTATTGATACATATTTATATTCAATTGTATATTTTATCAAACCAGGCCCTAAATGACAATACATTCTGCCCTTTCCCCCTCTCATCGTTCCCTCTGCGCCTCATCTTTTTACATTTTTTACTTATTCTATACATGATTTTCTGGTACAATATAGGTGTACCCATATCACCTGCATCGATTTTATGTGGATATGACTAGTTATCTCTTAGAAAGAAGGGCATATATGATAACCATCTCTGAAGAAACAAAAAAGACCTTTCAAGACAGATATCCCGAATTTGAAGACGCCTGTCAGGCTTTTTTCCGCCAGGAACTTCCGGCAGGCCAATATAAGGGCATTTCCGGAAAATACGGCAGCTACGCCGAACGGGGCGGCAACAGCGGCATGCTGCGCATGCGGTTCTCCGGCGGCCGCGTTACAAAGGACCAGATTGCCTTTTTAGCCCGGGCCATCGATACGTATCACGTGCAGCTGGCTCATTTCACGACAGCCCAGGCCATTCAGTATCACAAGATGGACGGCCCATCTATTTTATCCTTATATAAGGAATGCCTGGAGCACGGCATTTACTGTATCGGAGGCGGCGGCGACAACCCCCGCAACATCACGGCCAGCCCGCTCCGCGGCGTAGACCCGAAGGAATTCTTCGACGTATCGCCCTACGTCGACGCAGCAGCCTCGTACGTCCTCACTATCATTCCGGAACTGCACCTGCCGCGGAAATATAAAATCGCCTTTTCCAACGGCACGGACAACGAAAGCCACGCCACCTTCAAGGATTTGGGCTTCTTAGCCAAGAAAAACGGTACCTTCGACGTCTATGCTGCCGGCGGCCTGGGGGCCGCCAATCCCCGCCTGGGCGTCAAAGTAGGCGAAGACGTCGCGCCGACAAAAATTTTGTATTATATCGACGCCTTCGCCCAAATGTTCATGGCCCACGGCGACTATAAGAACAGAGCCAGAGCCCGTTCCCGCTTCATGCCAGTCAATCTCGGCGACGAAGAATTCTGCAAGACCTTCCAGACCTTCCTGGAAAAATCGCAGGAAAAAGACCTCTCCTTTATTCCTCAGGAATACGTCGTAGCCAAGAAGGCGCCGTCCTCGGCCAAGCCGAACATCGCCCGCATCCACAGCCAGAAGCAGGATAACCTCTACTACGTAGAATATCATCCCCTCGGCGGCACGCCGGACATGACCGTATTCAAGAAGGCCCTGCAGTTCTTGTCTGACGTTGAAGATGCAGAACTCCGCCTGAACACGGACGAATCGCTCTACGCCGTCAACCTGACCGCGGAAGAAGCCATCGCCTTCGCCGCCATCACCGAAGAGGACACGGCGAAAAATACCTTTGAAAAATCGGTCTGCTGCATCGGCGCGGCCATCTGCCAGCAAGGCCTGCGCGATTCCCACGGCATGTGGCTGCGCACAGTCAAGGCCCTGCGCGGCAGCGGCGTCGACACGTCGTACCTGCCCAAGCTGCATATTTCCGGCTGTCCCTCGTCGTGCGCGGCCCAACAGATCGGCGCCATCGGCCTGCGCGGCGCAGTTAAAAAAGTGGACGGCGATATGAAGCCGGCCTTTACGGTCTTTGCCGGCGGCACCTATGCGACGCCGACGCAGGAACGCTTCGGCACGCAAATCGGCGTCATTACGGAAGACAACATCCCTGCCTTCCTGACGGCCTTGGCCGAAACGCTGAAAACCAAGGGGCAAACCTTTGACGAATGGTACGGAGCCCATACCGATGAGTTTGCGTCGCTGGTTTCTTCCTTCGAATAACATATCTAAACGGCAAAAGCCGGGAGAACCCAAACGAATGGGCTCTCCCGGCTTCTTTATATTGCCTTCGGCATGATTATTTTACATTCTTTTTCGTCGCGTTGCTGCGGATATCCACTTCGACGAGCCGTTCTACCTCATCGCCGCGGACGCCGATGAAGTAATTGGTAAAGTTCGCCGTCGAGCAGGAGTGATTCGGAATGATGCAGATCTTATCGCCGACCTTCAAATCAGTTTTTCCATTGACGTGAATTTTCCCTACTTCTTCTGACAGCCCGTCTACGCATAACTCCGGATGGCCCTTGACCGTGCCGTACCCTACGATAGACGTATTGCCGTGGGCTCCCTGATCGAGCCCCAGGCATTTCGTGCCGGCATCGCAGATAAACAAGTCTTCCGACGGATGGGACACGACAGATGCCAGTACGTACAGCGCGCATTCTTCTTCCGAAGCGGTCTGCGTAGACAACTGAATCGTATCGTTGAAGATGTAGTTGCCCGGATGATAGATGGAGATGTGCTCGTCGGCAATATTCTGGGCAAAGGTAGGCGTAGAACCGCTGGAAATGATATCCACAGTATAGCCTGCCTTTTTCAGCGCTTCTGCCGCCGCTGCCATGCTGCGGGCTTCATCTTCGCAATAGCCTGCCAGATCTTCATGGCTGCATGCGCCGTATACATGGCCCGGATGGGTAGAAATCCCCTTAAATACCAGATGGTCGCAGGCTTTCAACGCGTCGGCCAAGGGAACGACCTTATCGGGAGCCACACCGAAGCGGTGAAGGCCGCTGTCTACAATAATCGTGTACTGCACGGAAACGCCCTGTTTAGCCGCCTGTTCCTGAATTGCCTTAGCCGCGTCTTCCCCGTCAATGCGGATGATAAAATTGCACTTCTGCGACAAGGCGATGACCCGATCGATAGACACGTTCGTCGCTACGGGATAGGCATACATGATATTTTGGATGCCTGCGGCGCACAAGGCTTCCGCTTCGTCCAGCGTGCCGCACAAAAATCCCGTGCAACCATATTGCTGCTGCAATAACGCCAGTTCCGTGCTCTTATGCGTCTTGACCATCGGCCAAATCTGCTTTCCATGCGCCGCAGCCAAGTCAGCGTACTTCTTCAGGTTATGTTCCATATAATCCAAATTCAACAAAATAGCCGGCGTATACACTTGATCAATTTTCATATTCACATATCTCCCTTCTTGTACAAATCCTTCTTGTACAAATACAGTAAAAAATGTAATCAATTATTTTTTGTTAAACCGTAAATGTGCTGTCAATACAGCCCTTCTACACTAAGGCAAGTTTTTCCTAGTCATTTTTTAAGCACATTTTATTTAAGCCGATTATATTAAATATAATTTCATTTGTCAATTATTAATTAAATAAAATTAAACTTAATAAAAATATATTGTATCTAGAAAAAAACAGAGCAGCCATTGCTATTGCATCTTCCGCTGCTCTGCTCTGTTTTGTTCTATCTATATTAAAACGTTTTATAAATCCCAGCTTCCCGCTTTTTCGTCGCCGCGTTCGATATATACGAGCCCAGGACGACGGAATAGCCTTTGCGCTCTGCGATTTGCCGCATGTAATCCAAATGGGGGCAAGGCGGCCGATGGGAGTTATCGGAACAGACGCACGAAGCGAAATGGATGACGACGTCTTCCTTTCGTTCGCCGCGGCGCTTTAAATGCTTCGTCAGGTTTTCCAGCTTGGCCGCTACTTCGGCGCCGCAGCAGCCGCCGCAGGTAACAGGCATGTAGCGGACGTCTTCTTCATAGGACGCAAAAGCGCCTTCTCGCTTGTAAAATGCATCCATGCAGGGATAGCCGCTGCAGCGGTTCATGACCAAATGACATTGAATGACGACGACGAGCTTGCTCATATCCATTCCTCCTCATAAAACAACTACACAACTACCTTCTGAGATTTCGCATCGTATGCTGCACGTAGAAATAGCTTCCCGCCGTAAACAGGCAGGCCGCGACCCAGCAGATCGGGCTGGCGCAGCAGATGCCGAAAAATCCCCACATACCGGCCAAGACGAAGGCCGACAAGCCGCGGAACACCAGCTCGATGATGCTGCTGATGAGCGGCACGCTGGAAATCCCCATGCCCTGCAAGGCGTTACGGTAGACAAAGATCTGCCCGAGAAAAATATAAAAGGGCACAGACGTGTGCAAGTACAGCATGGCCTGCTGCAGGAGCAGGTCGTCGTGCTCTGCCGTAAAGACGGAAATCAGCTCCTGCCCGTAAAACAGCATGGCCCCAATGGCAAACAGGCAGAAGCCCAGCGACACGAGGGAACACTGGCGGACGCCCTTGCGGATGCGGTCGTATTTCTGAGCGCCGTAATTCTGCGCCGAGTAGACGGCCATGGCGATACCGAAGGAAATCATAGGCTGCAGCGCCAGCTGTTCAATCCGCGTCGCCGAAACGAAGCCCGCAATGGTTTCGGGGCCAAAGGTATTGCAGACCGACTGAATCGCTAAAATTCCCAGGGAAATAATCATGAACTGCATGGCCATGGGCAGGCCCAGGCGCAGGTGCTGCCAAGCAAATTCCCTGTCGAAGGCCCAGTCGCCGCGGCGCAGTCGCAGCATGGGGAAGCGGCGGCGCATATAACAGAAGCACAGCAAGGCCGACACACCCTGAGCAATGACCAAGGCGATAGCCGAACCGGGCACGCCCCAGCCGAACTGCATGATAAATACCAGAGCCAGAACGACGTTCAGGACAGACGACAAGATGAGAAAATACAAGGGCGTACGGCTGTCGCCTAAGGCCCGGCAGATACAAGCCAGGAGATTGTACATCATCATGGCGACGATGCCGTACGTAATGATGATGATATAACTGTACGAATCGGCGTAGAGCTCGTCGGAAATATTCATGAGCTCCATGAGCAGAGGCATCTGCCAGGCCGCAATCGTCGTCAGCAAGACCGTCAATCCGACGGCCAGCATAGCCGACATGGCGACGGAACGGCGCACGCCTTCGTCGTCGTTTGCCCCGAAGCGCTGCCCCGTAACGACGGAAAATCCCGACGTCAGGCCGATAGTCAGGCCCAGCAGGGCCATAAACAACGGTCCCGACGCTCCGACTGCCGCCAGGGCATGGACGCCGATGGTCCGTCCGACGATGATGATGTCGGCAATATTATAAAATTGCTGAAATACGTTCCCAATCAGCAGGGGAACGGTAAAAGACAAGATCAGGCGTATGGGGCTGCCTGCCGTCATATTTTTGACCATATGCCCTCCTTTATCTTTCGCCATGATAGGCGCAAAAAAAAATAATAGCCTTATTATACCATAGGCCGGCTAAAAGACAAGAAAAACAAAAAGAACGGCGTCGAAAGAGTATTCTTTCTCACCGTTCTTACGGACGCGCCAGCAATACTAACGATTGCAGCTTTTTTTCACTGCATTGCTCGACGTAGCTGTACAGCAGCCGTTCCAGTGCCGCTAAGCCCTTCGCGCTGAAGCGCAGCGTCTCCTCCCGCTCCCAGCGGTATTGCAGCAGGCGCTTCCAAAGCTGCCGGATCTCCGGCGTCAGCTTCTCTTCCTGCATGTCCGCCAGTCCTTCGTCGCCGAAGTAATAGCCCTCCTGACCATAGGGAGACGAAAACACGCGCACCGTATCGACATCGGGATAAAACCCAGCCAGTCCGGCCAGCTGCCAGCCGGCGATAATCGTCAGGACCCGCGGGTCCTTGGCCGCCAACAGGCGGCTGTAGCGCAGGAGCAGGCCGTACACGCCGCCGTCGACCTGCCGGTACGGTATGAGGTGCAGGACCATTTCGACGAAGATCTGCGAATACACGTAGTGATCCCACGTCAGGTTCATCATGGCCTCGTTTCCCCGGCATTCGTATTCCCGCAGGGATAGGATATCGCCTTGCTCGGCCGCATCAAAGGTAATCTCCCCCAAAGGCATAAAAGCCCCGGAGCCGCTGCGGCCGCGGCTCCGCTCGGATACAAACAGCCGCAGCAGCCCTTCCTGCCGGGTAAAGACAGACAAGATCCGCTGCTTTCCCCGCTTCTGAACTTGAAGGATTAGTCCGTCGTACGGCCGGACCGGGCGGAATATATGGTTACTCCTTATCATGCTCCCCTTCCCCCTCTGGCGGCGGCAATTCTTCCGGCGGTATGGGCATGGCCTTGAGGCGGGCAATGCGGAACCGCTGCATTTCCAATACGACAAAGCGATAGGTCCCGATAATGGCCTCTTCCTTGACGACAGGTGTATGGCCCAGCACGTTGAACACATAGCCGCCGATGGTATCCGTATCGACGTCTTCTTCGACAGGTATGTGAAGCAGCTCTTCTACGTCCTCCAGCAATACGGTGCCGGCAAACTCATAGGCACCGTTTGCCAAAGGCTGGATTTCTTCTTTTTCCATGCTGTGCTCGTTCTTAATATTGCCGACCAGCTCTTCCAAGATATCTTCCAGCCCGATGAGGCCGACGGTACTGCCGTATTCGTCGACGACCATAGCCAGATAGGTCCGCCGGGCCCGCATGAGCTGCAGGAGCTTAGACGCCGGCATGATTTCCGGAACCATCAGGATAGGCCGCTTGATTTGGCGGAGGTTGGTCTGCTTGTGCATGTACAAATCCATCAAATCCTTGATGTGTATCAGCCCTAAAATATGGTCCTTGTCTTCTTCGCACAAGGGATACCGCGTATGGCGGGACTGGCGTATCGTCGCGATGTGCTGGCTCATCGTATCTTCCAGGTACAGGCAGACGATATTTTGCCGGGGAATCATGATTTCCCGGGCCAGCCGGTCGGCAAAATCAAAGACGTTGCCGATGAGCTCGCTTTCTACCTGGTCGATCTTCCCTTCCTTGTGGCTGGCCGTGACAAGCATGCGGATTTCATCTTCCGAGTGGGCCATGTCGATTTCATTGGTCACCTCGAGATCGCGGCCGCGGAGAATGGCCTTGCCCAGCCAGTTGCCCAGGCAGATGAGCGGGTAAAGCAGCCGGCTCCACGGCTGTATCAGCGGCCGGATCGTTTTCAGGCTCCGTTCTGCCCGCTGCAGGCCGATGGATTTGGGAATGAGCTCGCCAAATACCCAGGCGATGCCGCACAGGACGACGCAGACGACGGCGTAGGCCGCCCAGACAATCCACGCTTCGCCGGCGTACTGCACAAACTGGCCATATCCGTTATACAAGGCGAAATAGATCGTCGCGCCGCCGACAAGGCCGAAGAGGGCCATGCCCAGCTGGGCCGTGCCTAAAAACAAGGTCGGGTTATCGTACAGCTTGAGCAGGGGCTTGGCGCTCTCGTCGCCGTCTTCCACCAATTCTTCGATGTATTCGCGGCGCAGCTGAGCGAAGGCAAACTTCCCCGTAACGCAGACGGCGCTGCAAAGGACGCATACGCAGTAAATCACAAAACATTCCAGCAATAGTTGCGGTTCAATAAGTCATCTCTCCTATTCGTTCTTATAGCCTAACTCGCTGAGGGCCGACGCCTTGTTGCGCCAGTCGTGCTTTACTTTAACCCAAATATCCAAAAATACGGACGACCCCAGCAGGTTTTCGATTTCCCGGCGAGCCTGCTCGCCCACTTCCTTCAAAACCGAGCCGTTCTTGCCGATGACGATGCGCTTCTGCGAATCCCGTTCGACGTAAATCGTCAGGCGGATGTACACCTTGTTTCTGCCGCGGGGCTTCATCTCTTCCACGTAGGCGGCGATGGCGTGGGGCACTTCGTCGCGCGTGCAGCGGAACAGCTTTTCCCGGACGATTTCCGCGACGAGAAGCCGTTCAGGCTGGTCCGTAATCATGTCGTCGGGGAAATACTTCGGCCCTTCCTGCAGTATCTTTTTCAGCTCGTCCAGTACGGCGTCCACGTTGTCGCCGTTCAGGGCCGATATGGGGATAATCTGTTCAAAGGGATACAGGGCGTTGTATTCCGTAATTTTTTGGAAAATCTCTTCCTTGCTCATCAAATCGACCTTGTTGATGATGAGGAATACGGGAACGCCGGCGTCCTTGACCTTGTCGAGGACGAACATGTCGCCGGGGCCCTTCTTTTCGTTGCCCGAAATGAGAAACAGCACGGCGTCGATGTCCTTGAGGGACTGGTAGGCCGCTTCGTCCATGAACTGTCCCAGCTTGTGCTTCGGCTTGTGAATACCCGGCGTGTCGAGAAACACGATCTGGCAGTCTTCGTCAGTGTGAATGCACAAAATGCGGTTGCGTGTCGTCTGAGCCTTATCGGACACGATAGATACCTTCTGCTTGATGATGCGGTTGATGAGCGTCGACTTGCCGACGTTCGGTCGACCTACGACGGCGACGAATCCCGATTTAAACGTAGTTTTTTCTTCCATATATACTCCTTATTCCGTTTCTTCCTGTAGTGTAAAGGCAAAGGGCAGCAAATCCTCAAGGGCCAGTACCCGGTAGGCGCCGTCGGCGCAGGTCGCGACGACGTAAGACACGCCGAATTCGGCCATGACCTGCCGGCACGCGCCGCAGGGCATCGTATCATCAGCGTTGCCGACAATGGCAACGGCTTCAAACTTCCGGCAGCCGGCGGCGACGCCGCGGAATATGGCGTTCCGCTCGGCGCAGCACGACAAGCCGTACGAGCTGTTTTCTACGTTGCAGCCCGCATATATAACGCCGTCTTCTCCCAGAGCCGCCGCGCCGACGTAAAACTGGGAGTACGGGGCATAAGCCCTTTCCCTGGCCTTTTTCGCCGCTTCGATGAGCAGGCGGACGGTTTCCCCGTCCATTATAATTCTTCTCCCTGACGGACGTAACCCAGGCGGTGGAGGATAAATTCCTCTTCCTTGCGCATTTCCGCTTTGTCGTCAGGCTCCATGTGGTCGTAGCCGAGGATGTGCAGCATGCCGTGAATCGTCAAATAGGCCAGCTCCCGTTCGAAGGAATGGCCGTATTCTTCGGCCTGCTCCTGCACCTTTTCCAGGGAAATGACGATGTCGCCCAAAAGGGCCGCGTCGGGGCCGTCGTAGCCGTCGTCTTCCCCTTCGTTCAGGGCAAAGGACAGGACGTCTGTAGGACGGTCAATCTGGCGGTACTGCTTGTTCAGCTCGTGGATGTATTCGTTGTGGCACAAGAGAACGCTGATTTCTGCGTTAGGCCCCAAGCCGTACACGAGTGCCGCTTCCTGGCATACCTGCTCGATTACCTGTTCGTACGTGTCGTTCTGGAACGACGGGTCTTCGTAGTTGATGTTGATATTCATACTGGTCCACCTTTCTATTCTTTTTTATAGAAATCTTCATATGCCCGTATGATCCGCCCGACCATGTCGTGACGGACGACGTCTTCGTCGGTAAAGTACACCATGCCCAGTCCGCGGACGTTCTGCAGAACCTTCTGGGCTTCGATGAGGCCGGACATTTTGCGGTCTACTAAGTCTATCTGCGTGACGTCGCCGTTGACGACGACGCGGGAATGGTTGCCCATACGGGTCAGGAACATCTTCATCTGCTCCTTCGTCGTATTCTGCGCTTCGTCGAGGATGATAAACGATTCCTCCAGCGTCCGGCCGCGCATGTAAGCCAGCGGCGCTACCTCGATGATATTGCGGGTCACCATTTTCTGGAACTGGTCGTAACCGAACATATCGGCCAGGGCATCGTAAAGGGGCCGCAGGTACGGGTCGATCTTCTCCTGCAAATCACCGGGCAGAAAGCCCAGCTTTTCGCCGGCTTCTACGGCCGGGCGGGTCAGGATAATCCGCTCTACTTCGCGGTTCTTCAAATAATACGACGCCAAGGCTACGGCCAGGTAGGTCTTGCCCGTGCCGGCCGGGCCGATGCCGAAGGTCACGAGATTTTTCCGTATGGAATCGACGTACTGCTTCTGTCCCGCCGTCTTGGGCTTGATGAGCCGTCCCCGGGCCGAAATGCTGACCGTGTCGCCGTAAATAGACTGGAGCAGGTCTTCCTTTCCCTGCTTGATCAGCGACGACGAGTAGCGCACGTGCTGCGTCGTCATGTATGTATTTTCCCGGTACAGGTACCGCAGCGTGCGCAGCACCGTCTCCACCTGGCTGACGCCGGGCTCGCCGCCGACGATAATCACTTCGTCGCCGCGGGAGGCAATGCGGCAGTCAGGAAATTCCTTCTGTATGGTCTTTAAAAATTCGTCCTTCATGCCCAGCACGGCTTTGGCCTCGGACAAGTCCGAAAAGATAAATCGTTTTTCCATAGGCAATGGTCATGTCCCCTTTGTTAGTAATCTGTAAATTTCCGCACGGCTTTTCCGTGAAGGTACGTGCATTTCGCTCCTTGACGGGTGTCGCGCCGCGCGAGCTCAGCGTCGATCATATCGCGGATTTTCCACCAGCCCATGCCCCAGTTGGCAAATTCCGTCGCCTCCTTCGGCGCCCGGCCGATGAGCCGCTGGAACACGATGTCCGGCCGCGTGTATTCCAAAAAGGTCACGACGCGATCTACGTATTCCTCGGCGGAAATAAGCTGTATCTCCCCGGCCTTGTACCAGTCGGCCATGACGGTATTCTTGATGATGTACAGGGCGTGGAGCTTGATTTCGTGCGTCGGCAGGGCGGAAATAATCTTGGCCGTCTCGACGACGTCTTCCATCGTATCCCAGGGCAAGTCCAATATGACGTGGGTGCAGTTGCGGAAGGGATAGGCCTGTATCATCATCATGGCGTCGATGTATTCGGCCAGCGTGTGGCCCCGGTTGATTTTCTGCAGCGTCTTGTAGTTGACCGTCTGCAAGCCGAACTCGACGAGAATATCTACGCCGTAGGTCTCCTTGATTTCCGCCATAATATCAAAATACGTCGTATTGACGCAGTCCGGCCGCGTCGCGACGGCGATGCCGACGATGTCGGGCCGGCAGGCTTCGATGAGGTATTGGCGGAACACGTCGGGCCGGATATAGGTATTGGTGAAATTTTGGAAATAGGCGATGAATTTATTGGCCTTATACTTAGGCTGGATATGGGCGATATTGGCCTCTATCTGCCGCTGTATGGTCATGTCGGCCGGCAGGTTTTCATACCCTGCGCCGATGGAGCCGCAGAAGGCGCAGCCTCGCGTGCCCAGCGTGCCGTCGCGGTTCGGGCACGTATCGGGAATGCTGATGGGCAGCTTATATACCTTTTCGCCGTACCGTTCTTTCAAATACGTCGAATATACATTATATCGTTCGTTCATATCTTATAATTCCCCTGTACTGTGTTTAGGCGGCACGACCTGCCACGATACGCCGCCCTTTCGTTTTTCTGCCAGAACATAGGCTCCTCCTTCGGGAACGGCCGTATAGCGCCGCAGCTCGTCCAGCGTATCCCTACCGACGGGCCAGATGCGGCAGCGCATCTTGACGTCGCGCCAGCTCGTGAAAACGTAATCGGGCACATACTGGCGCAGCCATTCCTCGTCGCGGAACATGGCGTCCGTCTCTTCGCGAGGGGCTTCCTG
Source organism: Megasphaera sp. An286 (assembly GCF_002163455.1). NCBI lineage: Bacteria > Bacillati > Bacillota > Negativicutes > Veillonellales > Veillonellaceae > Megasphaera > Megasphaera sp. An286. The sequence goes on from NZ_NFIY01000005.1 coordinate 93,554, forward strand.
CCAGCCCAAAAAGCCGGCATGATAGCGGAACTGGAAGCATACCTGCATATCCAGGGCCAGCAAGTCCGCCGCGACAGCCTGCTGCTCTTCCGTCAGGCCCAGCCTGTCCCGGCAGCAATGCCACAAGAACTGGCAGAGCCCCTCGTCCGACAGGGCCTGCTCGTCGTACCCCAGGGCCAGCCATTCATCGGTCAGGCCTTCGTACAAGGCAAAATAATCCCGGGCGTAGATTCGGGATACATAGGACAAAAGGCAGGTAAATTTTCCCGAATTATAGGTTCGTTCAAAAACGTCCTCAAAGACCTTCATGTACCGCACCCGTTCATAAGGCAGCCACGTCGTTTCCAGCACTTCGTAAGGCCCCTGCGGGTCATAGCGGTAGTCGCCGCCGTAATCGCGGCGGATGCCCGAGCCCTTGAGGAGCTTCAAAAAACCAATCTGCAGCTTGTGGGGCCTGAGAGCGTATATATCGTTAAACGACTGGCGCAGGCGGCTGAAATCCTCATAAGGAAGACCGACAATCAAATCCAGATGCAGGTGGATGTTTCCGCATGCCAAGAGCCGTTCCATAATATGCTCGATGCGCGGCCAGTCGTTGTGCCGCCGAATAGCCTGCAGCGTCGGCTCGTGGGTCGACTGAATGCCCATCTCCAGCTGGATGCGCCCTTTAGGAGCCGCTGCCAGCAGCTCCAGGTCTTCGTCCATGAGCAGGCCCGGCTCGATTTCCAAATGGAAGTTGATATCTTCGATCACGCCAATCATATAGCGCAGCAGCGGCCGGTAGTGGGCCGGATTGCAGTTGAAGGTCCTGTCGACGAATTTGACCTGATGCACGCCGGCTGCGACGAACTGTTCCAGCTCCTGCAGCACGAGGGGCACGGAGCGGAAGCGGACGGCGTCGTTCATGCCCGACAGGCAGTATTGGCAGTGAAACGGGCAGCCGCGGGAGCTTTCGTAATACATGATCTTATGGTCGAGCAGGGAAAAATCCTGCCCCTCATAGGGAAAGGGCAGACGGTCCAGCTCGGCCACTTCCTGATAGGCATCACTGCCCTGAATCTGGCCTCCGACTCGTCCCATAACGCCCGGTACAGCCGTCCCGTCTTCGCCTCGCGCTAAGGCCTGCAGAAAGGCCGGCACCATATCTTCTCCCTCACCTTGAAGTACGTAATCAATGTCGGGATGGTCCCGCAATATCTCCTCTGCCGTATAGGACACTTCCGGCCCGCCGACAAAGACGATCGTCTGCGGCCGCACCTGCTTGATGAGGGAAATGATATGGCAGGTCATTTCGATATTCCATATATAACAGGAAAAGCCGATGATATCGGCGTCGAACTTGGAAATGCGGCGCAGAATGTCATAGGCATGCTGATTGATCGTATATTCCGCCGTCTTCACCGCGACGCCCTGCCGGCGGCACGCCGTATAAAGGCAGCGCAGCGCCAGGGAGGAATGGATGAACTTGGCGTTTAAGATAGTCAATAACGTGTTCATGTAAGTCTTCTTTCCTTCAGTCAGAAAGTAATATCACTACAATTATACTACATGCCGCTCCTTTTCGCACCCTATGAGGCTATGCGATTTTGCACAGTCGCCTTAGACCTGTCGGGCATACGCGGCGTATCTTCCGCCCTCTCTATTCACAATGGCGCCTATGGAGTATAATAATAGGTATGAAATTATTTATCAGGGAGGCATATCTATGCTGAAAATTGCTCTCGCCCAGCTTGATATACATGCCGGCGACCCGCGCTTCAATACCGCCGCCATGAAAAAAGCCATCTCCAAGGCTAAGCAGCAGGGCTGCGACATGATTATCTTCCCGGAACTTTCGATTCCGGGCTATTTTATCGGCGACGTCTGGGATCAGCCCGACTTCATCGACGACTGCGTCCGCTTCGGCGAAGAAATCCAGGCCGCTTCAGAAGGAATTACCGTCGTCTACGGCAACGTAGCCAAGGAACCGGGCCGGGTCAACTTAGACGGCCGGACCCGCAAGTACAACGCCATGTTCATCGCCAGCGACGGCAAGCTCCTGTCGCCGGAACGGTCGCCCTATCCGTTTTACATCAAGACGCTCCTTCCCAACTACCGGGAGTTCAGCGACATCCGCTATTTCACATCCCTCATGGAAGTGGCCCAGGAGCGGCGCGCCTTTCCGGAAGACTTTTTGTCGCCCGTCCACATCGCCTTCGCCGACGGACGGAAGCTCTGCGTAGGCCCGCTCATCTGCGAAGACAGCTGGGACGACAACTATCCCTTCAAGCCCATGTCGTACTTAGGCAATACGTACGATATCGACCTGTTCGTCAACATTTCCAGCTCTCCCTTTACGCAGGGCAAGACGGAGCGGCGTCACCGCCTGTTCGGCAAGGCCATCGGCGAAATCGGCAAGCCCGCCGTATACGTCAACTGCACGGGCATCCAGAACAACGGCAAAAATGTCTACACCTTCGACGGTTCCAGCAGCGCCTACGACAAGGACGGCCGCCTTCACTACGAATGCGCCGCCTTCGGCGAAGAGCTGGCCATCGTCGAATACGACGAGCAGAACCACGTCTTCACGTCGCCGGTCCACGTCAACGAACAGCGCGGCAGCACGGCCGACATCTACGCCAGCCTGCATTACGGCCTGAAATCCTTTATGGGCTCCCTCGGCCTGGATCACGTCGTCATCGGCGTATCGGGCGGCATCGACTCGGCCGTCAACGCCGCCTTATACGCCACAGTCCTTCCGCCGGAACACATCCTCTTAGTCAACATGCCCAGCTGCTACAACTCGGAAATGACCAAGGGCCTGGCTAAGGAGTTAGCCGATAACCTGGGCTGCCTGTATACGGTCATTCCCGTACAGGACAGCCTGGAATTGACGCGCCGCCAATTCAGCGACGCCGTATTATATAAAAACGACGTCGAAGCAGGCCGTCTGGAGATGACCAGCTTCATTGAAGAAAACATCCAGGCCCGGGACCGTTCCAGCCGTATTCTGGCCGCAGCGGCAGCCGCTTTCGGCGGCGTCTTCACCTGCAACGCCAACAAGGCCGAATCGTCTGTCGGATACGCTACGCTGTACGGCGACAGCGCCGGCTTCCTGGCCGCGACGGCCGATTTGTGGAAGCATCAGGTCTACGACCTGGCCCGGTACTTGAACGACGAAGTGTTCAAACGGGAAGTCATTCCCCGCGGCTCTATCGACATCGTCCCCAGCGCCGAGCTGTCTTCCAATCAGGACATCACCAAAGGCCAGGGCGACCCCCTGGTGTATCCCTATCACGACTACCTCTTCGCCGCCTTCATCGAACGGTGGCAGCGGGCGACGCCGGAGTCGATTCTCCAATGGTATGCCGACGGCACGCTGGAAGAACACATCGGCTGCCCCATCAAGGTGCGCGACCTCTTTCCCGACGCGGCGTCCTTCATCGCCGACTTGGAAAAATGGTGGCGCCTCATCGCCGGCTTTGCCGTCGCCAAGCGCATTCAATGCCCGCCAATCTTATCCGTCAGCCGCCGTTCCTTCGGCAACGACCTGCGGGAATCGCAGCTCAAGCCGTATTATACGACGCGCTATTTGGAATTAAAAGAAAAACTGCTGCAAGGCAGATAACTGCATATACGACGCATACAGCCGCATCGCAGCGATGCGGCTTTTTGTCGTACACCGTATTGAGCATACAGAAAAGGAGTTCTCACGGGAACATACCCACGAGAACTCCTTTTCTGCGCTTTCAGCCAACGGTGCTGCACAAGGCAGCACCGCTGAGCCAAAAACGTAAATCCAGTATCGCCCTTCCAGTCAAAAGGGAAGCTGCAGATACAATACTCTTACATATCACCTAATCTGCCGATGGTCTGTTTCTTCTTCACCGGCTGATGGCCGATTTTTTCAACGAGGATAAACAGCATCGGAATGAGGAATACGCCCAGAATCGTCGCCATAGACGTACCGAAGACGACGACGATACCCATGGTGACACGGGATGCCGCGCCGGCGCCCGTAGCAAGAGCCAACGGGATAGAGCCTACGACGAAGGCCAGGGACGTCATGACGATAGGACGGAGACGAATCTTCGCCGCTTCAATCGCTGCCGATACGGGATCCATGCCGCGTTCATCGACACGGACTTTAGCGTATTCGATAATCAGGATGGCGTTTTTAGCCGCCAAACCGATAACGGCGAGAATACCGATCTGGAAGTAAATGTTGTTCGTCTGGTCGAAGATGTACGTGAACAGCGTCGCGCCGAACAAGCCGGCCGGCACGCTGAACAGTACGGCGAAAGGTACCTTCCAGCTTTCGTACAAGGCTGCCAATACGAGGAATACGAAGAGGATAGCCAGACCGAAGACGTAAATCGTCTTGTTGCCGGCTTCGACTTCTTCACGGCTCATGTCGGCCCATTCATAGGTGTAGCCTTCGCCGAGCGTATCGGCGGCGACTTCCTGCAGGGCTTTCAGCGCATCGCCGGAGCTCTGGCCGGCAGCCGGAGCGCCCATGATCTTAATGGCCGGATAGTCGTTGAAACGAGTGATAATAGAAGCCGAGCCAATCGGACGGGGCCGTACGAAGTTGGCCACGGAAATGAGCTCGTTATTGGAATTGCGGACGTAGAGGTTCTTGTTGCCGTCGACGGTTTCGCGGAACTGCGGAGCCGCCTGGATGACGACCTTAAAGTTACGTCCGAAAATAGTGAAGTCATTGATCTGGTACGAGCCGTAGAAAGACTGCAATGTCTGGTATACAGAGCTCATGGATACGCCTTCTCTGGCAACCATGTCGCGGTCTACGTCGAGGTAATACCCCGGCGTATCGTTGGAAAAGGCCGTATAGACGGAACCGATTTCCGGCCGTTTCGCCGCTTCGGCGATGAACTTATTGGCCGTTTCCATCAATTCGTCTGTCGTGTGGCCGCCGCGGTTTTCGATGTGCAGCGTAAAGCCGGCAGAAATGCCCATGCCGTCAATAGGCGGCGGGTTGATGGCGACGACCGAAGCCTGGGGAATCTGCGCGCCGTGCGCCATGATCTTGCCTACCAGCGCGTCGACGGACATGCTCGGATCTTTACGCTGATCCCAGTCTTCCATGCCGACGAAAGCCGTCGCACCATTCGTCTTAGCGCCGCCGGCCAGCATGTTGTAGCCAACGATATTCATGGACTGCGTAACGCCGGGCTGCTGTTCAATCCAGTTGCCCAAATCGACGGCAATCTGCTTGGTAATCGTCTGGGACGTGCCTTCCGGCAAGGTCGTGCTGACGATGACGAAGCCGTTATCTTCCGAAGGCACGAAGCCTGTCGGAATGATGGTGAACAAGAATCCGGAAATGCCGGAAATCATAATCAGGAAAGCGACGCTCCACTTGATGCGCCGGTTCAAGTGCACCAGACGGATACCGTACCAGTTCGTCATGCGTTCAAAAGCACGATTGAACTGCTGGAAAAATTTAAAGATGCCTTTCGGATTTTCCGTCGGTTTATGAACCTTCAGGATAGAGGCGCACATGGCCGGCGTCAGCGTCAGGGCGACGAAGGCCGAAATGGCCACGGAAATAGCAATCGTAAAGGCAAACTGCCGGTACAAAATACCGCTCATGCCGCTCAGGAAGCCGACTGGGATAAATACGGACGCCAGTACGCAGGCAACGCCGATAACCGGGTTCTGTACGTTCTGCATGGCGATGATCGTCGCTTCCCTCGGCCCCTTGTTGTTGTACTTGATTTCATATTCGACAGCTTCGATAACGACGATGGCATCGTCGACGAGAAGGCCGATGGCCAAAACCATGGCGAACAAGGTCAGGGTATTAATGGAGAAATCTAAAATCGTAAAGCAGGCAAAGGTCCCGAGCAGCGATACAGGAACGGCGATCAGCGGGATCAGCGTCGACCGACCGCTCTGGAGGAACAAGTATACGATAGCCGCTACGAGGAGCAGCGCTTCCACAAAGGTGTGAATAACTTCGTTGATAGACGCCGATACGAACTTCGTGCTGTCGTAAATAATACGGTAATCCAAGTCGGATGGGAAGGATTTTTTAGCTTCTTCCAATACTTCCCGCGCGCCGCTTACAGTCTGCATAGCATTGGCGTCTGACGTCAGGCTGACCATGAAGCCGGCCTGAGGCTGGCCGTTGAAGTTGCCTTCCACGTTATAATCCTTTGCACCCAATTCTACCGTGGCGACATCGCCGACGCGAACCATCGTTCCGTCCGGATTGGTACGGACGATGACATCTCGGAATTGTTCGGCAGTCTGGAGACGGCCTTCAGCGCGCATCGTATACTGGTACGTCTGATTGTTTGTCGTCGGCTGCGAACCGATGGAGCCGACGGCAGCCTGAATATTCTGGCCTTCAATAGCGGAAATAATATCCGTCGGCGTAACCTGAAGGATATTCATCTTCAGCGGATCCATCCAGATACGCATGGCGTAGTCAGAGCCGAATTCTTCGACGTTGCCGACGCCGGAAACGGATTTCAAGGCATCCATAAAGAACTGCGTTGCATAGTTCTTCATGAACGTGGCGTCATAAGTACCGTTCGGGGAATACAAGGCGAAAACCATAGCCGTAGAACTCGTCGATTTCTGGACCGTAACGCCTGTTGCCGTAACTTCCTGCGGCAATGTCGCCTGAACCTGGCTGACGCGGTTCTGCGTATTAACCGTGTCCATGTCGTCGTTACTGCCCGTTTCGAACTGGACGGTCAGGGAATACCGGCCGCTGTCGTTACTGGAGCTGGACATGTTTACCATGTCGTCGACGCCGATCATCTGGCGTTCGATGACGCTGGCGACGGTATCACTGATAACTTCGGCGTTAGCGCCTGTATAGGTCGCGGACACGCTGACCTGCGGAGGCGTAACGTTCGGATATTTTGCGACAGGCAGGGACATCATCGCCAAGAGACCAGCAATCGATATGATCAACGATATGACGATGGCGAAGATCGGCCTGTCAATAAAGAATTTTGATATCACTCTCTCGCCCCCTATTTACTTTCTGTTTTCACAGCTATATCGGAGCCGCTTTCAATTTCGGCTTTTGTCAGCAAGTGCTGATCGAGCGTCGCGCCGCCCGTAGCTTTCTGGTAGCCGTCGACGATGATGAGGTCGCCGTCGCTGATGCCTTCGTTGATAATCCAGAACTTGCCGACCTTCTGACCCGGCGTAACGGGCTTATTCTGCGCCTTGCCTTCGCTGTCGATGACTGAGACGAAGTAGCGGCCCAGGGTCTGCTGTACGGCACGCTGCGGAACCATGACGGCGTGCTGCTGTACCTGTGTGTCAGAAACGACGGTAGCGTACAAGCCCGGAATCAGGAGGTTCTGCGGATTTTCAAACTGCGCTTTGATAATGATGGAGCCGGAATTGCCGTCCATGCCGTGGTTAATCTGCACGACGTGGCCTTCATAGGCGTACATAGAGCCGTCGCTCAGGCGCAGCTGCAGATGGTCTCCCCAGCTGCCCGGTTCGTCCGACCGCTTCTTCATCATCTGCAGGTATTCCGCTTCGCTGACGGAGAATTCTACGTACACAGGATCTAACGTAGAAATCGTCACCAAGTCGGTCTGGCCGGCTGTAGCGTACGTGCCGACGGCTACGTCGTCGACGTTGAGCTTGCCGCTGAACGGAGCGTATACGATCGTATCGTCGACGTTATCCTGAGCAGATTGCACCAGCGCGTCGTTGGCTTCCAGCACAGCCTGCTGCTGCCGCGTCGCCGCTTCCTGATCCGTCAGTGTCTGAACGGAAATCGCGTCCTGCTCGACCAGCTGCTGATACCGGCGCAGGTTGAGCTGCTGATTGGCCAGATTGGCCGCAGCCTGAGCCCGGTTGGCCTTGGCGTTTTCCAAAGCCGCATCGTATTCGCGGCTGTCGATACGGAATAAAGGCTGCCCCGCCGTGACCTGCTGGCCGCCCTGCACGTATTTTTCAACGACGCGGCCGGAAATCTTAGCGCGTACAGGAACCTTATCCGTCGCAATGACCGTGCCGCTGTACTCGGCCCGCACAGGCGTGTCTTCCGCCGTTACCTTATACGTATTGACGGCGACAGGCGCCTTCTGCCCGGCCTCCTGAGAGCCGCACCCTGCCAATAACGACGCGACAGTCAGCACCGTCACGCCCATCGTGAATACCTTATGTTTGTGTATCATTCGTTACTTGCCTCCTGTCTTTTTATTCCGTATAAAATTACACGGATACATTTTTCCATATATTCGGAAAAAGAAGATTCATGTTCCGACTCGTCGAAGTATTCCAATATATCATCGGAAGCGCTGTGCAGCATGTGAATCAGAAGAAACTTATCGACTTCCTTAAAGGAATCTTCCTGCTGCGCTTGTTCGAACAACTGGCTCAGCAGCGCCCAATCCATGCGGCGCCGTTCTTCCAGCGCGGCGCAGACCTCGGGCATCTTGCGCAGGATTTCATCGGTCTTGCGAACGGAAAGGACAGAGATATAATGCGTCTTTACGTTGAAGAAGTTTATGATTTTTTCTTCCGTCGTCATCTCCGTATTCGCCAGCAGGGCCACATGCTGTTCATGTATGTCGTCGATTAAAGAAAGCATCGATTTCTCAATAATTTCCTGCTTCGATGAAAAATGCTCGTACAGCGTGCGCTTGCTGATGCGAAGGTTTCGAGCCAAATCATCCATATGAAAATCCGCACCGCGGCGGTTGATTTCATGCAAAGCTTCGGCAATGATCTTTTCTCGAATATCTGCCGCCATTTCAACACATCCTATGTAGTGTAGTAAACTAAAAATGAAAACTCAGTACCAATTTATAGTTTAATATACTCTATCTTATTAGTCAATAGAAATTATCTGGGTGATGAAAACTTTTATTTCTTTTTAAGTTTCCGACGGCCATCCGTTAGTATGTCTTTCCCAAAGACGCAATGCGTATTTTCATGATGGCCTTTTTAATCGGTTTCCCCTCTCCGTCGGGAGCGCAGAGGCAGCGATGGCCGTCGGCAGGCGTAAAGACGGCGAAGGTTCCCGGGACCATGCGAATTACCGTATCTTCGCCAATGCGGGGATTATAAAACCAGGCATCGGACGCCGAGCGGTCTTCCACGACGGCGCCGGCGTTGCGAATGGGCTGATAACCGATGATTTCGTCTCCTTCAATGACCGTCTGGATGTCGATGTACTCGCGATGGGCTTCCATCGTCCGCTCCGCCGCCGGATGGGTTTCGCCGACGTCGACGTTCATGTAGTTGCCGTCGCCCAAGTCGTGACGGCCCGGTGCCAGCGAAGCCAAATCGTATGACGCCAGCTTTTCTATCCACCGGGCTAAACCCGCCGGCACATACGGAATTTCTTTTTCCCACTGCTTTAAGTTACCTACGTACATAGCTCGTCCCTCCTAGTCTTCTTCCTGTTCCCGCTGCGTTACGTTTTTATCGAACAGCGCATCGGCAAATTGAGCCGCGTCGAAGGGCCGCAGGTCGTCAGCACCTTCGCCGACGCCGACCCAGCGGACAGGCACGCCCAATTCCCGCTTGATAGACAAGATAATGCCGCCCTTGGCCGTGCCGTCGAGCTTGGTCAGCACGACGCCCGTCAGGGGCACGACATCGCCGAACAGCTTGGCCTGGCTGACGGCGTTCTGTCCCGTCGTCGCGTCGAGGACCAGCAGCGTTTCATGAGGCGCGCCGTCGATGTTGCGGCCGGCCACGCGGGCCATCTTCCGCAGCTCTTCCATGAGGTTTGATTTCGTGTGAAGCCGTCCGGCCGTATCGACGAGGAGTACGTCGATGCCCCTGGCCTTAGCCGAAGCCGTAGCGTCGAACACGACGGCCGCCGCGTCGGCCCCTTCCTGATGCTTTACGATAGGCACGTCGTTCCGTTCGGCCCAAATCGTCAGCTGCTCCGATGCAGCGGCGCGGAACGTATCGCCGGCGGCCAGCATGACCTTTTTCCCCTGCTGGGTGTAATACTTGGCCAGCTTGCCGATAGTCGTCGTCTTGCCGACGCCGTTGACGCCGACGATGAAGATGACCTCCGTCGTCCCCGTCCGGTCCGGCATGGGCTCGGCGTTTTCCTCCAACAGCTCGACAACGCATTTTTCCAAATAAGGAACGACGTCGTTTCCGTCGCGAATCTCTTTCGATTTGACGCCTTCTCTGATTTTACCCAGCAGGTAATCCGTCGTTTCGACACCGATATCGCTGGTCAGCATGACCGCTTCCAAATCCTCGTACATTTCGTCGTCGATCTTGGCGTAGCCGCGGACGACCGTTTCAATATTCTGAATAAATGATTTCTTCGTCTTTTCCAGACCTTTGCGCAATTTTGAAAAAAAGCCCATGATTACGTTCCTTTCTCTAAGAGTTCGTCTACTTTAACAGTTAATAGCCGGGATACACCCCGTTCTTCCATCGTCACGCCCTGCAGCGTATTGGCAGCTTCCATCGTCTTGCGGCGGTGCGTAATGACGATGAACTGCGTCGCGCCGCTGTAATTTTTCAAATAGCGGGCCATGCGCTCGACGTTGGCCTCGTCCAGGGCCGCGTCTACTTCGTCGACGAGGCAGAACGGCGCCGGATGATAAGCCAGGAAGGCTAGGAGCAGGGCGATGACCGTCAGAGCCCGTTCGCCGCCGGACAACAAGGACAGCTGCTGCTTTTTCTTTCCCGGCGGCTGAATCATGATCTCGATGCCGGCGTTCAGCACGTCCTGCTCGTCCGTCAGCACGGCCTTAGCCTGGCCGCCGCCGAAGAGGCGGCTGAAAATCTGCTGAAAATGGCCGCCGATCTCGCCGAGAGCCTGACGGAACTGGGCCGTCATAGCGTCGTCGATTTCGGCGACGATGTCTTCCAGCTTGGCCCTCGATTCCTGCAAATCGGCGCATTGCTTCTGGTAAAATTCCTGCTGCGCCAGTGCCGCCCGGTATTCTTCCTCAGCGTTGCCGTTGATCTGCCCCAGCTCAGCAATGCGCCGCTTCAAGTCGGCCACGCGGTCGTGGAGCTCTTTCAGCGAGCCGTCGCGCCGCCGTTCCATCGCTTCCTGCCGCGTCAGGCCCTGCAGGGCCAGCAGTTCTTCGCCGCGGCGTATGTCGCCGCTGTATTTTTCCAGCTGCACGTTGGCGGCGCTGAGGCGCTCGCTGCACAGCCGTTCCCGTTCCCGCAGCTCCGTCAGGGCTTGCTCCAGCGTCTGGCTTTGCCGGAAGTTTTCTTCCCTGTCGCGGTAAAATCCTTCTTTTTCCGCATCCTTCTGCTGCGTTTCCCGTTCTTTCAAGGCAACCTTTTCCGTCAATTCCTGCAGCAGCGTTTCCGTTTCCGTCAAGCGGGCCTGCCATTCGCGCCGCCGGTCGGACAGCCCTTCGCCGTCGCGGCCATGCTGCGCCGTTTCTTCGCAGTGCCGGCGCAGCTGCTCTCCCGCCTGGCGTACCTGTTCTTCCAGCGTCGCCACGGCAATCTGCCGCTCCGTAAGGGTTTGACGGCATTCCTCCGCTTCCTGCAAGGCCGCCGTCCGCGCCGCTTCCAATTCCTGCGTATTTTCTGCCGGCGTCTGTTCCAGGATGGCCAACGCCTCTTCCTGCCGCACCAGCTCGGCCTGCATATCAGCCCGCACCTGCTGCAGCTGCTCTGCCTGCCCGTCGAGGCGCTGCAGTTCTTTCCGCGCTTTCTCCGCTTCCTGACGAGCCGACGCAGCCTGCCACTGCCGCTTCTGCAGCTCTACCTGCAGCGCGCGGCTCCGCTCGTCTTGTTCGTCAAGGGCTCGTTTCAGCTCGTCTGCTTTGCAGCGCGTCTCGCGCCCTTGGGCAGCCGTCCGTTCCTTGGCCGCCCGAAGCTGGACGGCCTGTTCCTTTAAGTCTTCCAGCAAAGCCCGCCGGCTGATCAGGGAGCCTTCCTTGGCCTTCAGGCTGCCGCCGGTCAAAGAACCGCCAGCGTTGAACTGTGTGCCGTCCAGGCAGACGATGCGCAGCCTGTATCCATATTTCCGCGCCGTCCGGGAACCGGCGTCTACCGAATCGGCGACGAGGGTCTTTCCCAAAAGCGACGCAAAAATACCGGCATAGGCCGCGTCATAGGTCAAAATATCGCTGGCAAATCCGATGATGCCCGGCTCCTGGGCTGCCGCTTCTTCGTCACGGGTCCGCCGGCGTTCCTTCACCGTATCGAGGGGCAAAAATGTCGTCCGGCCGGCTCGGCGGTCTTTTAAATAGGCAATGGCCGCCTTCGCCGTCTGTTCGTCTTCTGTCACGATGTACCGGGACGCCGCGCCTAAGGCGACGTCCAGCGCCGCGGCGTAGGCCGGCGGTATGCGGCACAGTTCTCCGACGAGGCCGCACACCTGGCGTCTCCAGCCTGTCTTGGCGTCCAAAACGGCCTTAGCCGGACGGCCTGCCCCTTCGTGCTCCTGCTCCATACTTTCCAGCACGCGGATGCGCTGAGCCAGCGCGTCTTCCTGACCTCGCTGGCGGCGGTACGTATCTTCTATGCGCTGCAGCGCCTGCGCAGCTTCTTCCCATTGGCTGCGGCTGGACGCTGCAGCCCCTTCAGCCGCTGACGCTTCTTGCCGCAGGGCTTCTTCCTGCGCCGCCGCGTCGCCGCAGCGCCGCTCGGCTTCTTTCCGCGCCGCCTGCTGCGCCCCTACGGCCCGCTGCAGCTCATCGCAGCGTTCTCCATTTTCCTGCAGGCGCCGCCGCAGTTCTTCTGCATCGCGCCGCAGGACAAACAGCTTCTGCTGGCGGTCCGAATTAGACGCAGTTACCTTTTCCAGCTCAGCCGCAGCCTGACGGGCCTGCTCTTCCGCCTTGCCGAACAGGGCCTGCGTCAGGGCCAGGCCTTTCCTGGCCGCAGCCAGCTCCGCCGTCTTCTGAGCCGACAATTCCTGCAGCTCCAGGCCGCGCTTAGCAGCGTCTTCCTTCTTTTTCTGCCAGTCCCGTTCTTCCCGATCCAGCTCCGTGCCCCTTTCCTTCAGCGCTTCCTTGCGCTGGACGAAAGCTTCGCGGCGGCTTTTCATGCCGTCCAGTTCAGTATGGACCTGTCGGGCTTCGCTGTCGAGTCGCCGCATCGTCTCCCCTTCCCGCTCCATAGCGGCCATCAGGGTACTGCGCTTCTCTTCGGCTTCGGCCAACGCCTTCACGACGTCCTGCCGTTCCGTCAGCACGGCCAGGCGGTTGTTTTCCGCCTTTTCCAGCAGCCGTTCGCAGTTGCGCAGTTCCTGCAGGGTCAGCGTCCCTTCGTAGGATATGCGCTCTGCGTCTAATTCGCGGAAGGTCCGCAAGGTTTCGGCCTGTTCCTTCATGGGCCCCAGGCGGTCTTCCAGCATGGCCATCATGTCGCGGATACGCTCGACATTTCGCTCCGTCTCGGCGATTTTCCGCAGGCCTTCCTGCTTGCGGCCCTTATAGCGGCTGATACCGGCCGCCTCTTCAAAGATAATGCGCCGGTCTTCGGGCTTGCTGTTCAGGATGCGGTCAACACGGTTCTGCCCGATGACGGCCATAGAATCTTGCCCGATGCCCGTATCGGCAAAGAGCATGTGAATGTCCTTCATCCGGCAGGGACGCTTGTTGATGTAATACTCGCTGTCGCCGGATCGGAACAGACGCCGCGTCACGACGACTTCTGCAAAGTCTACGTCCAGCGTGCCGTCGCTGTTGTCAAAATACAGCGACACCTCCGCCGCCCCCTGGGGCCGCCGCCTTTCCGTGCCAGCAAAAATGACGTCTTCCGCCTTCTGCCCGCGGAGCTGGCGCACGTTTTGCTCGCCCATGACCCAGCGGACGGCGTCGGAAATATTGCTCTTGCCGCTTCCGTTCGGCCCGACAATCGCTGTTATGCCTTTGTCAAATACCAGTGTCGTTTTGTCTGCGAAGGATTTAAATCCCCGCAGCTCCATTTTCACTAATCGCAATGGACCGTTCCTCTTTCCTCGCGGCAGTTTTCTTAAAACAATACAATAAGGTTATAATATATGATAGGAACAACCATACCCAGCGTATAATCGGCCACCTTGAGCTTCGTCAAGCCCATCATGTTCAAGGCGATAGCCAGGATCATGACGTTGCCTACGGCGCTGAGCTCGCGGATGACATCGGGCGTCATGAGGGGCGACAGCAGGGACGCCGCGGCATACACGGCCAGCTCGTATACGATGATGACGATGCCTACCGGCACGGCGCCCACTCCATACAACGCTCCGAAAATAAAGGCCGATATGCCGTCAATGGTAGATTTCAAATATAAGAGCGTCGTATCTCCTAAAAGAGCTGCCTGAATAGGCCCTAAAATAGCCATCGCGCCGACGACCTGCATGACCGACAAGGTGACGAAGGCCTCGACAAAGTTCGAATCGCCGCCGGCTTTCATGCGGTTCCGCAGCCAAAGGCCGAAGGACTGCATCCGGTCTTCGATAGCCAACACCGTCCCAACGGCCACGCCGATGGCGATGGACAACACCATGAGCAGTATGTTTTCCGTTTGAATGGCGCCCTGAATCGCCATGACGGCCAGGCACAGACCGATGGCCGAAAAGACGGCCTTCGATACGTGCTCCGGCACGCCCTTCTTCAATATGACGCCCAGCACGGCGCCCAAAGCGGTCGCTGCCCCGTTGATAATTACAGCAATCACAATATATCCCCCTTTTGCTGCTTCCGCAGCTTCTCTGTACGTATCTTTCGAATTCCTTCGCCTCGCGGCGCGTCTTGCAAAAAGATATACTTACTCATTATAACAAATTCTCTCTTGTTCGTGTAGTCTATTCTCTGCCTTCGCCGCGGCGGACGGCCAGCCTCTTCCATTTCCCCGTTTACCCTAAATTTACAGTTCATTTCGTTTAAAATCTGCCCCTTTCCCTTGACTTGATAGATATTTATGATTATATTAGAATTTGGATTCGAAAGTCCGCTAAACTAAGAGGAAACGGAGAAGCGCCATGATTCAAGTATACAAACACAATAACGGCCACCTGGAAAATAATATTTCCCTGGTGTCTGCGGAAAAAGGCTCATGGATCGACGTCGTAAATCCCGATTCGGAAGACTTACAGCTCGTATCGATGGTAACGGAAATCCCGACGGACGTGCTGAAGACCGCTCTGGATACGGAAGAACGTTCTCACGTAGAATTAGAAGACAACTACATCTTCGTCGTCATCAACATCCCGATTATTCTGGAAACGGACAGCTACGACACCTTGCCGCTGGGCATCTTTATCACGCCCGATTTCATCATCACCCTGTGCATCCAGGAAACGGAAGTCATGCGCGCGTTCACGGAAAATAAATATCCTCTGTTTTATACCTTCAAAAAAACGCGTTTCTTGTTCCAGATACTCTATCGCTCGGCCACGTTGTTCCTAAAATACCTGATGCAGATCAACCACCGCACCGACGATATCGAAGATATCCTGCGCCATTCCATGCGCAACAAGGAATTCTTCCTCTTATTGGAATTACAGAAGTCCCTGACCTACTTTACGTCGGCCCTGCGGGGCAACGGCATCGTCATGGAGCGTCTCATGCGCCTGCGCCGCAACACGTCTCTCCATCACCTGCTGAAGATGTACGAAGAAGACGAAGACCTGCTGGAAGACGTTATCATCGAAAACAAGCAGGCTATCGAAATGGTTGAAATGTACTCCAACATCCTCATGAGCATGTCTGATACATTTGCCTCTATCATTTCCAACAACCTGAACATCGTCATGAAATTCCTGGCATCCATCACGATTATCCTGGCCGTGCCGACGATCATCTTCAGTTTTTGGGGCATCAACGTCCCCCTGCCCTTTGCCAACAATGTCATGGGCTTCGTATACGTCATTGCCATCGCCTTTTTCTGTGCCCTCTGCGCCGTCTTTATGCTGTGGCGAAAGGATTTATTCTGACAAACAATTGTATACTGCAAAAGCTGGCCTCGCCGCTGCCGAAACAGGCAGTCGGTGATGACCAGCTTTTTTTGTGTTCAAAAGTAAATTATTGTCCTGCCGTCATGCTCTTAATCGGCTCAAAGCTGCGCCGATGGATAGGACAGGGCCCGTACTGCCGTATGGCGTCGATGTGGCGCTGCGTCAAATAGCCTTTATGGACGGCAAAGCCGTACTGAGGATAAGCCTCGTCGTATTCCATCATGACCCGGTCCCTCGTCACCTTGGCGATAATCGAAGCCGCCGCAATAGACGCGCTCTGGCTGTCGCCGTGGACGACGGACTGATGCGGCACCGCCAGGTCCTTCAAGGGCATGGCGTCAATGAGGACGGCTTCAGCCGGCACGGCAAGACTGGCCGCTGCTTCGTACATGCCCTGCATCGTAGCGTGATAAATATCGAGGGCGTCTATTTCCTGCTCCGACTTGGCAACGCACGACACGGACACGGCTTCGGCCATGATTTTATCATACAATGCGTCCCGTTTCGCCGCCGACAGCTTTTTGCTGTCGTTTAATCCGGGACATTCCCAGTAAGGCGGCAATATGACGGCGGCTATCATGACCGGCCCGGCCACGGGGCCTCGTCCGGCTTCGTCGATGCCGGCGACGTGGTATATGCCGTCGTTATAATAGGCCGTTTCCAGGGAATACATGTGCATAACCCGTTCCCGTTCGGCTTCTTCCTTCATCTTGCGGCGGATATAGGTATCCGCCAATTTTTGCACGGAAAGGCGGCGGTCTTCCTTCATCGCCTGCAGCAGGGCCATGATGTCGGCAGGATTCTGTTCCAGCAGGGCTTTAATATCGGCAGTCTTTAACTGCCCGATGTCGATCATGATTCGCCGCCCCCAAAATCTTCGCCGCAGCGGTCCAGGGAAATCAGGCCGATTTTGCCTTCTCGGTATTCCTTCAAAATGAGCTTATATGTCTTCTCCATGTCGACGACGCCGCCTGCTACGATGCAGCCCCGCTTGCGTCCGATAGCTTCAATCGTTTCCAAGGGCGCGGCGCCCAACGCGTCCAGCTTAAATCGCGCCAGCAGCTCGTCGACGTAAAACCGGCTCAATTCTTCAATGAGCTGGGTAATGACCGTTTCCATATCGAATACCGTGTCGGAAATGGCCCCCGTCGCGGCCAGCCGATAGGCGCTGACCTGATTTTCCAGCTTAGGCCACAATACGCCCGGCGTGTCGAGAAGGTCGAGCTGATCGCCGATGTGAACCCACTGCTTGCCCTTCGTTTCGCCCGGCTTGTCGGCCGTCTTGGCGGCGCTGCGCCGGGCCAGCTTGTTGATGAGCGTCGACTTGCCTACGTTGGGAATGCCGAGAATCATCGTCCGCACGGAACGGTTCTTCAGCCCCCGGGCCCGCCAATGGGCCAGCTTGGGCTCGGCCAGCTTGCGCACCAAGGCGACGAGCTGCTTGACTCCCTTGCCATCCTTGCTGTTTAAGGGCAGCACGATGCGTCCCTGCTCCTTATAATACTGTACCCATTCCCTGACCATGTCCGGGTCGGCCAAGTCGGCCTTGTTCATGACGACGACCGACGGCTTCTGGCCGATGAGGCTGGCTATCATGGGGTTGGTGCTGCTCATGGGGATGCGGGCGTCGACGAGCTCGATGACAACGTCGATGACCTTCAGATTTGCTTCTATCAGCCGCCTGGCTTTCGCCATGTGGCCGGGATACCAGTTGATAATCATAACGTACCTCTCTTTTGTCTGTGTTTCGTTTCTATTGTAGGAGATTCTGTCCCTGCCGTCAACTGGCAGCCGGCCTTCGCGCGACTTGTCCGCCGCGCCGGGTTCTTCCGCTTAGAATGCGAAAATCAATTCTGCCCGCGTCTGTTCTTCCGGATCAGCCATGCCGCCGGCCTTGGCTTCCGTAGCGAAGGACTGCATGACGCTGAACATGGCGTTCTTGGCAAATACATAGTTGACGCCGACGCCCCATGACGTCAGATTGTCCATCTGCGAGGCGAAGCGCCACGACGTCGTAAAGCCGCCGAGCCAGGTACCGTCTTCTGCGTCGATGTATTCCGTCCAGATATCCCACGATTTCGGGATTGCCATGCTTGATTTCCCGTACATCAGGCGGCCGATGAACAAGTCGGCAGAGCCGTCGTCGTGCGTATATTTCGTATCATGGTTTAAGTTCGTGCGTTCATACTGAGCCAATACATTCCATTTCGAGCCGATGTTGACGCTGGCATAGGCGCCCCATAAGGAGTCGGCGTTAAAATCCCTGTTGGCTTCTCCGTTCCCAGTCGTATTGAAATCATTATAATATACGCCGGCAGCCGAATCGCTGCCAAAAAAAGCTTCGATTTCGCCGTAGCCGGTCTTTACGCCGTTGATGGAATCATCGCCTTGGACGCTGCCGGCCATGACATTCCCCTTTTTGAATTTGCCGTAGCCCGCCGTAAGAGCAAAAGCATCTGTACGGTATTGCCCTTCAGCACGGTCGAAAATATCGCTGTACGTGTACCCATAGCTGCGCGGGCCGCCGATCTTGTATATATCCGTCCGGCCGAGGCTCAGATAAAAGGAATCCGTCTCGTAGTCGACTTTGAGGGCGTCGGCAAAGGCGTCGTTCGTGCCGCCGCTGACCGCGCCGTTTTCACTGAAGCTCTGCCAGTCCGAGCTGATGCTTACGGTGGCTTTCAGCCGTTCGTCGAGCTGTGCCTGTCCGCGAAGGCGGATGCGGTAATCCCAGGAATCGTCATTTTCCTTGCCGACGCGGCTGCCTGCAGAATTCTGATAGCGATAGCGGAAGCGGGCGTCGCCGCTGAACTTCACATTGCCGACCTTGTTCTCTAAAGCCGCGACGCGAAGGCCGAGGCGGTTCAGCTCTTCGGCGTACTCGTCGGCCAGCTTGTGAATCACGGCCCGCTGTTCTACCGACGCCCTGTCCATATGAGCCATGGCCTTAGCGACCATTTCAGCCGCTTCATACCGCGTAATGGAACGGTTTCCCTGAAAATAATTTCCGTCTACGCCCTGAATCACGCCGGCCTCAGCCAGCTCCGCCACAGAGCGGTAAGCCCAGCTGTCGGCAGGCACGTCGGCAAAGGGATTGGCAGCACCGGCACTCGTCATGCCCATTGTCAGGATACTGGCCGCCGCCATAGCGATTAGTTTCTTCATCATGTATAACCCTCATTTCAAACGTATAGTGCGTTCTATCTCCACTCCGTACGCAGCATTTCCAGCCGTCGCATGCCACGCGGCTTGTACGCCCTATGAAGACACAACGCTACTTATTTTGCCTGATATATCCGATCTTGTCAACTATGAAATGAGAAAAAGTATGGCCAGACGAACCGTTTTGTAATAGGAAAAGGACATGCCCTGCACGGGCACGCCCTAACGTATATCCTATGCTATTATCCTTTGCGCGTAGCCGTCAGTTCCTGAATATGAGCGACGACTTCGTCGACCGGTTTTGCGCCGAGATCGCCTTTTGCTCTGTCGCGGAGGGACAAGGTATTCGTTTCGATTTCCTTGTCGCCGATGATAGCCATGTACGGAACCTTTTCCATCTGAGCCTTGCGAATCTTGTAGCCGATCTTTTCGTTGCTTTCGTCTACTTCTACGCGGATGCCCAGTTTCTTGAATTTCTTGCGCAGTTCCAAAGCATAGGCCAAATGCTTATCGGAAATGGGCAGGAATTTGATCTGTACCGGAGCGAGCCATACGGGGAAGGCTCCAGCATAGTTTTCGATGAGGATGCCCAGGAAGCGTTCGATGCTGCCGAAGCAGGTACGGTGTACCATGACCGGGCGATGCTTCTGGCCGTCTTCGCCGACATAAGTCATGTCGAAGCGTTCCGGCATGAGCATATCAAGCTGGATCGTACCGCACTGCCAAGTACGGCCGATGGAATCCTTGACGTGGAAGTCGAGCTTCGGACCGTAGAAAGCGCCGTCGCCTTCGTTGACCTGGTACGGAATGTTTCTGTCTTCTAATACCTTGCGCAGGGTGCTCGTCGCTAATTCCCAAATTTCGTCGGAGCCCATGGAGTCTTCCGGACGAGTGGACAATTCGACGCGGTATTCCAAGCCGAATACGTTGTAAGCCTTGTCAAACAAGTCGATAACGCCGGAAATTTCTTCTTCCATCTGGCTCGGCAGCATGAAGATGTGGGCGTCGTCCTGGGTGAAGCAGCGAACGCGGAACAAGCCGTGGAGGGCGCCGTGGAGCTCATGGCGGTGAACCAGGCCTAACTCAGCCATCCGCATGGGGAAATCGCGATAACTATGGACGTCGCTCTTATATACGAGGATACCGCCGGGGCAGTTCATCGGCTTAATCGCGTACGGTTCGTCGTCGATAGTCGTGAAGTACATATTATCGCGGTAATGATCCCAGTGACCGGACTGTTCCCACAGGTGGCGGCTCAGGATCGTCGGCGTGCTGATTTCGTCGTATTCCGCTTCATCGTGCAGTTCATACCAGAATTTGAGCAGCGTCTTGCGGAGAACCATGCCTTTTGCGTGGAAGAACGGGAAGCCCGGGCCTTCTTCGTGGAAGCTGAACAAGTCGAGCTGCTTGCCCAATTTACGATGGTCACGCTTTTCCGCTTCAGCCAGCATGTGCAGATATGCATCCAAGTCGTCTTTCTTTTCGAAAGCCGTGCCGTAAATACGCTGAAGCATCTTATTATGTTCATCGCCGCGCCAGTACGCACCGGCCACCGTCAGCAGCTTAAAAGCTTTGACCCGGCCCGTCGTTTCGCAGTGCGGTCCTGCGCACAAATCGACGAAATCTCCCTGGCGGTATAAGGAAATCTGTTCGCCCTCCGGCAGGTCTTCAATCAATTCTACCTTGTAGTCCTGACCGGCGTCTTTAAACATTTTCAGCGCTTCGTCGCGGGATACGACTTCTTTCGTCAAAGCGAGATTTTCTTTGACGATTTTTTCCATTTCTGCTTCGATGGAGGCGAAATCTTCCTGCGTAAACCGGTGTTCCGTATCGAAATCGTAGTAAAAACCGTTTTCGATGGACGGGCCGATAGCGAGTTTAACATCCTTGAACAAACGCTGAACGGCCTGCGCCATGATATGGGATGCCGTATGGCGGAGCGTGTCCTTCCCTTCCTGGGCGTCAAAAGTCAGGAATTCAACGGTAGAACCGTCGACGATGGTTTCCCGCAAATCCGTTACGTCTCCATTGACTTTCGCTACCAATACTTTCTTAGCCAAGCTGTTGCTCAGCTCTTTTACGGCATCATACAACGAAATGCCGTCGGCAAATACTTTTTTGCTGCCGTCTTTTAACACTAATTCTGCCATAATACATCCTCCTTAATAAAAAAGCTCCCGTCCTCAAGGGACGAGAGCATGCTCACGTGGTTCCACCCTAGTTCATCAGTAAAATACCGATGTACTCAAACGCTATAACGTGGCGACCGAACCGCCGTACTGCAACTTCCGGCGATTAGCTCCAAGGGGGTAACACTTTCACGCTTTAAGGGCACTCACACCAATTATGCCCCTCTCTGATAAAGCCGCTGAAAATATCATGTCCTTTTCAAGGCTTGTTACATATTTCTATGTATGCGTAAATTATACGACGTACGATGTACCTTGTCAAGAAACTTTAGTCTTTTTTTACTTCAAATTAAGAACTTAAAGAACTGCAGCTACGTAAAAAGGACTGCCCGAAGACAGTCCTTTTTTAGGCTTATGGAAATCTAGGTATTATGCCATACCTTTGGCTGCTTTAATAGCTGCTGTGAGTTTGGGAACTACTTCGAAAGCGTCGCCAACGATACCGTAGTCGCAAACTTTGAAGATCGGAGCATCTTCGTCTTTGTTGATAGCGATGATGCAGTCAGAACCCGTCATGCCTGCCAAGTGCTGAATAGCACCGGAAATAGCGCAAGCGATGTAGAGTTTCGGGCCAACAGTCTTACCTGTCTGGCCAACCTGATGGAGAGCGTCGATCCAGCCAGCGTCAACAGCTGCACGGGATGCGCCGACAGCGCCGCCCAATACGTCTGCCAATTCTTTCAGGATACCGCCGTCAACAAACGGTTCAGCGCCGTTCATGCCGCGGCCGCCGGCAACGATAGCGTCAGCTTCTTCGATCTTAACGCCTTCGCCGCCCATTTTAATGAGTTCAACGAATTTCGTCATGAAGTCAGCGTCGGAAAGTTTTGCTTCCATTTCGATAACTTCGCCTGTAGCGCTCGGATCAGCTTCCGGTTTTTTGAATACGTTCGGACGAACAGTACCCATCTGCGGACGGTTATCCGGGCAAATGATTTCAGCCATGATGTTGCCGCCCAAAGCCGGACGAGTCCAAACGATCGTCTTGCCGTCTTCGTCAACGGAAAGACCCGTGCAGTCAGCCGTCAAGCCCGTTTTCAGGGAGTTAGCGACGCGGGGGCCGAGATCGCGGCCGATGTTCGTAGCGCCTACGAGGAATACGTTCGGTTTAACTTCATGGAAGAAGTCGCACAGAACTTTAGAGTAAGCCGTTGTGTTGTAGTTAGCCAATTTTTCATCGTCATATACATATACTTTGTGAGCGCCATGAGCGATGAGTTCCTGTGCCAACGGTTTTACGTTATAACCAATCAGTACCGCACCTACTTCGTCACCGATGCCGTCAGCCAATTTACGGCCCTGGCCCAACAGTTCGAAAGATACGTTACGTAATTTGCCTTCGAATTGTTCAGCGATTACATATACGCCTTTGTATTCTGCTAAATCCATTTTCACTGTTCCTCCTTAGAAATTAGATGATTTTGTTTTCAGTCAATTTAGCCATCAACTGATCTACTGCTACCTGGGCGTCTTCTTCGTTAATAACGAGACCCTGTGTTCTCTGAGGCGGTGTGAAAATCTTACGAACTTTTGTCGGAGAACCGCTCAAACCAATCTGAGATTCGTCAGCGTTGATGTCAGCAGCAGACAATTCAGGAATTTCACGACGTTTTGCTTTCATCGTACCACGGATGGTCGGGAAGCGCGGTTCGTTCAATTCTTTAACGGCTGTAATCAAAACGGGGAACTGAGCTTCCGTTACGATGTAGCCTTCTTCGTTCTGCTGTTTAACCGTTACAGTCGTGCCTTCAACTTTGATTTCGGCAGCATATGTAATCTGAGGAATACCGAGTTCGCAAGCGATCTGCGGGCCAACCTGAGCCGTGTCGCCGTCGATAGCCTGTTTGCCGCAAAGGATGATATCGAACTGTTCGATGCCTTTGAGTTCAGCAACTTTTTTAACAGCCTGAGCCAAGCAATAACCTGTAGCCAATGTATCAGAGCCGCCAACTTTGCGGTCTGTCAGGAGATAAGCGTCGTCAGCGCCCATTGCCAGAGCTTCGCGCAATACGTCTTTTGCCTGCGGGGGACCCATGGAAAGGACAGTAACCTTTGCACCCTGATTGTCCTTCAACTGCAAAGCTGCTTCCAAAGCGTTCTGGTCAAAGGGGTTGAAAATGTTAGGAACACCAGCACGAATGACGGTATGTTTTACGGGGTCAATCTTAACTTCTGCTGTGTCCGGAACTTGTTTGACACATACCAATATTTCCATTTACGTTTGCCTCCTAAAAAAAGTATCTTTTTATTCAACAGGCTTGGTCTTTTCAGACCAAGCCCGTATCATAAACCTTAAAAATTGCTTACCGCAACAAAGCGCCGGATGTTACCATCAACTGAACTTCGTTGGTGCCTTCATAGATCTGAGTGATCTTAGCGTCACGCATATGACGAGCAACCGGATATTCTTCGCTGTAGCCATAGCCGCCGAAGATCTGAACAGCTTCAACGGAAACTTCCATAGCTACGTCGGAAGCGAATCTCTTAGCGATAGCAGCGTCAACCGTGAACGGCTGGCCTTCGTGTTTCTTGAATGCAGCTTTGTAAACGAGGTTACGAGCAGCTTCAATCTTCATCTTCATGTCAGCCAGTTTGAAGGAAACGGACTGGAATTTGCAAAGCGGTTTGCCGAACTGAACACGCTGTTTGGAGTATTCAACTGCATCGTTCAAAGCAGCTTCTGCAATGCCGAGAGCCTGAGCAGCAACGCCGATACGGCCGCCGTCCAAGGTCATCATAGCAACTTTGAAGCCTTTGCCTTCGCCGCCGAGGAGGTTTTCTTTCGGAACTTTTACGTTCTGGAATACTAATTCCATCGTCTGGGAAGTATGGATGCCCAATTTGTCTTCTTTCTTGCCGAATGTGAAGCCTTCCCAGCCTTTTTCGATGATGAAGGCGCTGATGCCCTTCGTGCCCTGGGATTTATCGGTCATAGCGAATACGATGTAAACGTCAGCTTCGCCGGCGTTGGTGATGAATACTTTGGAGCCGTTCAGGATGTAGTCGCCGTTTTCGTCTTTCGTAGCAACGGTCTGCTGGCCGGAAGCATCAGTACCAGCGTTCGGTTCTGTCAAGCCGAATGCGCCGAGTTTCGTGCCTTCGATCAAGCCGGGCAGGTATTTTTCTTTCTGTTCTTCCGTACCAAACTGCCAAATCGGGTTGATGCAGAGGGATACATGAGCGGACAAGGTGATGGACATACCAGCATCGTATTTAGCCAATTCTTCAACGGCCAGGATGTAGCTCAATACGTCGCATTCAGCGCCGCCGTATTTTTCTTCGAAATAAGCACCAGCCAAGCCGAGGCCGAGCATTTCGTCAACGAGAGCACGATCGAAAATGCCCTGATGGTCGCGTTCCGTAATCGTCGGGGCCAATTTCTTTTCGCCAAAGTCTTTAGCCAATCTTACAAATTCCTGTTGTACATCTGTTAAATTAAAATTCATGATACTTCCACTCTCCTTAAATAATAGTGTGAATAGTGAAACATTCCCGTGCAGTGCATACTGTTTGGGGCACATATACACAACCTTTAAGTGCTTACACCTGAATTGTACAACTTTTCACATGTTAAATCAATAGCAAATGTCACTTAAGGAACAATATAATTATGCCATTTTGTAATCCTTGTCGTGTATCCAGACTTTTTAGGACTACTTAGAAAAAAATTAAAAAATTACCTTGACAAATGCCGGAATGATTCAACCTATAAGATAAATGTGCTAATCGTCTCGCCGTGCTTCGGCAGACGAAAAGGCAGTGCAGCACTGTGCTTGTTCCACTTTTAACATTACGCATGATAAATTATACGTCATACGAAAATTAAGGAAAGCTATGTGTTTATTATAGCACGAATCCCCAGGAAGTTGTCAAGAATCTGGGCCGTAATTCCCCAAATTTTGTATTCTTTATAATAGTAAAAGAGCACATTATATGTGCTGCGCTTTTTCCACCCTGCCTGTCCCGACACGGGCAGACCGGCGGGAAATCCCGGCCCCGGCCTCGTAGCCAGCTCAACCTGGGCAACCTCTGGCTTACGGCCGCTAAACCATGCCAAAGGCACCGTAAAGAGATGGTCTATCTCTCCCCGGCTGACAACGAAATTCGTCGTATCCAGCTGGGCCGCAAAGGGATATATCTTCACACCTACAGGCGATTCTACGTAATCCAATGGCCCCCAGACCCGGATATGCGGCAATCCTACGCCTAATTCCTCCTGCGTCTCCCGCAGTGCCGCCTCCAGAGGACTGGCGTCACGCTGTTCTATGACGCCGCCGGGAAAACAAATATCACCGGGCTGCCAGCTCAACTTGCTGCTCCGCACCTCAAAGACTACATGCTCTTCACCGTCAATGCGTACAATAGGTACCAGTACAGCGCAAAGCACTGTATTCATGCAGGGATTCTGCCGGACAATTCTTTCCGGCCAGGGCTTGAACTCATCCATGACCTTCCTCCTCATTGCAAAAAAAAGAGGATGCCGTTCAGACATCCTCCTCTATACTTCATATATTGCCGCCTTTATTTTACGACGATATTGATGATTTTTTTAGGTACAACGATAAATTTAACGATTGTCTTGCCGTCAGTGAAATCCTTGACACGCGGCATAGACAATACCTTTTCCCTCAATTCATCCTGACCGATTTCAACGGGAACAGTGATACGTTCGCGTACCTTGCCGTTAATCTGGACAGGCAGTTCGATTTCATCGACGACCAAAGCGCCAGCATCTACTTCCGGCCAATCCTGTTCGTGAACACTGCCTTCAAAGCCGGCAATCTGCCACAATTCTTCTGTAATGTGCGGCGTAAAGGGAGCCAGGAGCTTTAAGAGATTGGTGTTGACCTCTAAGGCAACGTCGCTGCGGATAGATGTATTGGCGCCGACATAGGCATACATGGCATTTACCAGCTCCATAATTGAGCTGACAGCCGTATTCAGCGCATAGTCGCCGTCTACGCCTTTGACGTCTTCCGTCACCTTGGCGATGGTTTTATGTTCCTGCAGGCGAAGCGCCTTTTCTGCTTCCGTCAAATCGCGGTCCCTTTCGCCGTTCTTAGCCAGGTCAATGTACTGGTGGACGATACGCCATACTCGGTTGAGGAAACGGTACGAACCTTCTACGCCCTGATCGGACCATTCGAGGTCACGTTCCGGCGGCGCGGCAAACAGGATAAACAGCCGGCCCGTATCAGCGCCGTATTTGGCGAGGATTTCTTCCGGCGATACGACGTTGCCCTTTGATTTCGACATCTTGCTGCCGTCCATGAGGACCATGCCCTGGGTCAGAAGGCGTTCGAACGGTTCTACATTGTCGACGAGGCCGGCGTCGTGGAAGACCTTCATGAAGAAACGGGAGTACATCAGGTGCAGAATCGCGTGTTCAATGCCGCCGATGTACTGGTCTACATTCATCCAGTGGTTGGCCTTTTTCGGGTCCCAGGCCTGTTCGTCGTTGCGGGCGTCGGTATAGCGCAGGAAATACCAGGACGAGCAGACGAAGGTATCCATCGTATCGGTTTCTCTCGTCGCCGGGCCGCCGCATTTCGGGCAGGTGCAGTGAACGAATTCTTCGCTCGTCGCCAAGGGAGATACGGCGCCGGCCGTAAACTGGACATCCGTCGGCAGCTTAACCGGCAGCTGATTTTCCGGCACGAGCTGTTCGCCGCATTTCGGGCAGTAAATAATAGGAATCGGCGCGCCCCAATAGCGCTGACGGGAAATAAGCCAGTCGCGGAGCTTGAAGTTGACCGTGCCCTTGCCGAGGTTGTGGTCGACGAGCCATTTCGTAATGGCTTTGCGGCCTTCTTCGTCAGTCAGGCCGTTGAATTCGCCGGAGTTGACCAGAACGCCCGGGTCGTGGTACGCCCCTTCCATCGTATTCAAATCGAGGCTCATATCTTTATTCTGTACGACTAAGCGGATAGGCAGGTTGAATTTCTTAGCGAATTCCCAGTCGCGCTGGTCGTGGCCCGGAACGCCCATGACAGCGCCCGTACCGTAATCTACCAGGACGTAGTTGGCAATCCAGATCGGCACTTGTTCGTTATTCAGGGGATTGACAGCGTAAGCGCCGGTGAACATGCCTTCTTTTTCGGCGTCGTTCGACGTCCGTTCGATGTCGTTCATGTTCTTCATGCGCGTAATAAAGGCGCGAAGCTCCGCTTCGTTTTCCCGGCCCTTGATGAGCTCTTCTACATAGGGATGTTCCGGAGCCAGCACGATGTACGTAACACCGAAAATCGTGTCCACGCGGGTAGAGAACATGGGAATGGATTTGCCGATTTCCGGGATTTCAAAGGAAAATTCCGCCCCTTCGCTGCGGCCAATCCAGTTTTTCTGCATCGTTTTAACCCGTTCCGGCCAGCCGGGAAGGAGCTTCAAATCGTCGAGAAGGCGGTCGGCATAATCGGTGATTTTGAAGAACCACTGCTTCAGATCCTTTTTGACGACAGGCGAATCGCAGCGCCAGCACAAGCCGTCGATGACCTGTTCGTTAGCCAGTACGGTGTTGCACTTTTCGCACCAGTTTACCTTGGCTTCCTTGCGGTATGCCAAACCGCGCTTGTACAGCAGCTCGAAAATCCACTGCGTCCATTTATAATATTTTTCATGGCACGTAGCCACTTCGCGGTCCCAGTCATAGGAAAGGCCGAGGGCCTTCTGCTGGCGTGTCATGTTTTCAATATTGCTGAACGTCCAATCTGCCGGCGGCGTGCCGTGTTTGATAGCCGCGTTTTCAGCAGGCATGCCGAAAGCGTCGTAGCCCATGGGATGCAGGACGTTGTAGCCGTTCATGCGGCGGTAGCGGGCGATGACGTCGCCGATGGTGTAGTTGCGGACATGCCCCATATGGAGATTGCCCGAAGGATACGGAAACATTTCCAGTACATAATACGGCGGCTTGCCGTTGTCGTCGGGGCAACGGTCTGTCTTGTCTTCCAGCCATTTATGCTGCCATTTCTTTTCTATTTCTTGGGGAATATATTTTTCCAATTACTTATGCCTCCTATCGCTGCGTACAGTGGGCGGTGCCGCGCTGCTGCAGGGTCTTCTTCTTATTATAGTGTTCCCGTGCCGTCAAGTCAATTCTTGCGGAGCAAAACTCTGCCAAAAATGGGGCGCTTCGAAGCCTTTTCTCCAAAAACTTGCGCCGCCGAGGTTGTATTTCGTAATTAATTTAGCTTTTTCCGTCAAGGACTTTTCATCTTCAAACCATACCTGGACCCGGCCCGTCGTCAGGGGCAAATCCATGTAGTACAGGCCCAGCTCGTCGTTCCACGTAACGTAGTCCTTGTATTTTTCAAGCAGCAGTCCGCTGGCCGACATGGGCAGCGTCCGTACCAGCAGCACCGGCTTCTTCGGCTTCGCCTCTTTGGAAACGGCCGTCTTGCCCTTCGCCTCGTTCTTCCTTTGCGGCGCCAAAACCTCTGCCGCAGCGTTCTTCTCAGCCGCTCCCTCCGTCCCGGCAACAGGCGGCCATTCATTGATATCCAGAGGCAAGTCCTGTTCTTCCGTCGTTTCATACCACAGGCGCATGTACAGCGGCATGCCCAGGACAACCTTTTCCGCCGGCACGATAGCCGTCACGTTCTGCACGGCTTTTTCTACCCAAGGATACGATGCTACGGGGCCAGCTATGTCACTCGTACGGCTGAATTGGTCATAGGCCATGATCATCAGGTAATCGAGATGCGGCGCTAAGGCCGCCCGATCGTATACGCGGGACCAGTTCATGCTGTTCGATATAGGAGTCACATCCATGGACAATTTCAGCCCATAAGCCCGGCAGGCCCGGCTCAGGCGTCCTACGAACGCCGTCAGCCTGTCCTTATCATCATAGTTGATGTTTTCAAAATCAATATTGTAGCCCTTGAAATCGTACAGCAGTGCATAGCCTATCAGTTCTTTAATAATCGTATCCTGGAGCTTGTCGTCGCTCAATACGGCATGGGTCAGGGCCGGGTCGAAATTATTGTCAATGAGGGGCCACATGGCGTAGCCCTTCGCAGCATAAGCGTCGGCCAGCATGGCGAAATCATCGTGCCGCAGCGCTACGCCCTGATCGGTCAGGCGGAAAGCGCAGGGCGACATGACGGGCTGCGCCGTATCCAGGGACGGCAGGTTTTCATCTCCCTGCATGAGAGGATCCCAAAACAAGACTACTCCCATCTTCCGTTCCTGTGCCAGCTTCTTCCGGCTCTTTTTGTCCTTTTTTTTCTCTTTTTTGTTATCTGTTTTAGTATTTGCCTCCGCCGCTCTATGGCTGTCACCCAAAGGACGCAGCATCGGAGCGAGACGGGTAGGAGACACAGGCCGCATCAGCTCCCGCTTCCCCTCTTCCCACGTCAGGGAAAGGCCCATCGTGCGATAAATACGGCGTATATTCAGACTCGTTTCGCCGTCACTTTGCCGCGCAGGCAGGCGCAGCGCCGCCTGCATATCCTTCCATAAGACGGATCCATCCTTTGCCGGCGGCAGTCGCAGCCAATACGTCCCCTTCTTGGCATCGGCCTTGTACAGGCCATACTCCTGCAAAGCTTTTTCCGATACGAGCCAGCGGCCTTCTTCTTCCCGAATCGCCATAGACGCCGGATGTTCCGCCGCTGCCGGTATGGCTGCCCGCGGAATGGCAGCCCACGGCCCGCGGTCCGACACGGCTTGTTCCGATACGGCCTCTCCGCCGGACGCCGCCACGACAACTTGAAGAGACACGGCGAGCAGCGACGCCAGGCACAGCGTCCGCAGCCGCGATGTATGTTTCATAGACACCCTCCTTTTGCAAAACAGGTGGAAATTTCTCTGAAATCAGGTATAATGAAAAAAATGCAATTTTCCTCTCTAGGTATACTGCATGGCTATTATACCATAAAGAGAAAGTATAAAACATCAAAGGAGGCTATTCTATTGCATCAATATCTCTTTTTTATCGGCGATTTCCCAATCCGGGCCTACGGATTGTTATTTATGCTCGGCATCATCTCCGCCGGCATTACAGCCTACTACATCACGAAGCGGGATGGCCGGGGCTGGCACGTCCACATATTCGACTTTACCCTCTGCTGCGGCCTAGCCGGCATCGTCGGCGGCCGCCTTTGGGACGTCTTCTTCTTCGACTGGGCCTATTATCACAACCACCTGTTGGAAATCCCCTTCGTCTGGCAGGGCGGCATGGCTATCCAGGGCGGCCTGGTATTCGGAGCTGTCGCCGGCTACTGGTACACGCGCCGCCACGACATCGACACCTGGGCTTTTGCCGACCTCATCGCACCGGCCATCATTCTCGGCCAGTCCGTCGGCCGCATGGCCAACCTCATGAACGGCGATGCCTTCGGTCATCCCACAGGCGGAAATTTCGGCATTGTCTATCCCGAAACGACCCTGGCCTATCGAACCTACGGCAGCCAGCCCCTATGGCCGGCAGAAGTCTGGGAAGGCCAGCTCGACGTCCTCGTATTCATTCTTTTATTGTTCTACAGCTGTTTTCCCCATAAAAAAGGACAGGTCTTCTGCCTGTACGTTATGCTTTACGCAGCGGAACGGTTCTTTCTGGAATTTCTGCGCGGCGACTACGTCAATCTGACTCTGGGCCTCAAATCAGCCCAGCTGACCAGCATCGTCGCCTTTGCTGCCGCCTTCATCATCTTCGTGCTTCTCCAGTGGAAAGGCACAACAGACACCAAAGACAGCATCCAAAACTCATAATATGTGCATAGGAAAAGCCGGTCTGCATCCCGCAGCCGGCTTCCTTTTACATTACTCTATTTCTTTCAGCATCTTTTTCGGATTGTCGCCAGGCCGTACCTTACCGAAGGCCTTGACGATGACTCCGTCTTCGTCAATTAAATAGGTCGAGCGCTCGACACCCATGTACTTACGGCCGTACATGCTTTTTTCCACCCACACGTCGTAAGCCTGAATCACCGTCAGCTCCGGGTCGGACAACAGCGTAAAGGGCAGGCCGTAAGTTTCCTCAAACTTCTTATGCGACGCCACGCTGTCCTTGCTGACGCCCAGTACGACAGCTCCCTTTTCCTCAAACTGGGGATACAATTCAGCAAATCCGCAGGCCTGCTTCGTACATCCCGACGTGTTATCCTTAGGATAAAAATACAGCACGACCTTCTTCCCGGCAAAATCGCTCAAGGACACCATAGTGCCATTCTGGTCCGGCAAGGTAAACGCCGGCGCTTTCGTCCCTACTTCTAACATGTTCCTGCCTCCTCTATTCTGATTCTGAGATATTGTTTCCTTTTGTAATCCGCCAAATAGCTACGGTCCGCGCAGCTTCAATATAAGCCTTGAACTCTTCATCAGCTAAATTCTTCTGTTCCTGCATAACGCCGTCCTCAATCACTAGGCGATGATTAAAAGCCCGATTCGACTTCATCAGCGGCGGTAAGATGGATTCATACAAACTGCCCGTCGGCAAAATCAGCTCAGCCAAGGTCGGCGCAATCTGCAGATGACTGCCCGCTACATCCGGCGAAATCACCTCTTTCGTCAGGCCGTCACCATAAAAATAGCACGGAATACCGCTCAATTCCATGAGGGATACGTCAGCAGCAAAATTAAAGCGCTCCGCATGGTCTCCAGTCACGACAAACAAAGCCGAAGGCTCCATTTGTTTTACCTCGTCGATAAACAATCCCATTACATGGTCAGCATACCAAATATGACCTAATTGATCAACAGTTTCTTTATTGTTAGAAATCGCCGGAGGCAACTTCGCTGACACTTCTTCTCTTGGGAACCCCTTGGAATCTACGTCGTACGCAAAAGGTGGATGGTTTGTTGTTGTCAAAATAAAGTGGAAGGTCATGCCATCATCGTGTTCCATATACTCCCGAACAGCTTGAAACAAGGCCTCATCCGACACACCCCAGGAAGATTTACCGTCCTGCGAGCTCATTTCGTCGGCGCCATGAAATTCATCAAAGCCTTCCAGACGCGTAAATTCGCCAATATCCTGCCAGCTTTTCATCCCTCCATACCAAAATACCGTTTTATAGCCCATCTGCTTCATAAGCGGCGCAATACCCAGCTGATCTACATCACCGTTCTTTCCCATAACGTAATTAGAATAAATCCCAACATCAGGCAAGCCCGTCAAAAATCCGTTCAGCGACGTCATCGTTCCATTGCCGTTAGCTAAAAAATGATATGTATATGCGCCGTCACGTTCCAGCCGTTCTCCCGTCTTGGTCAAGCCCAGCGGACGATACTCTGGCAGCAAGGGCCATACGGCGTAGTTTTCACCCAAAATAATGATTACCTGCCGCGGCTTCCGGGCTAGCGGCACAGACTGCGTACGCCGCAAAAAGGCATCGTCAATCGTCTTGGCCTGAGGATTCCCTCCCAAACGCAGAATCGCCTCTCGCATCTCGGCTACCGTAATAGGACGCAATGCCGTTTCATTAGCCCGCTTATGCATAGCGCGAGCCCGGTATAGCGCTTGCCCGTCATCTAAGACTGCTTCGTTTAATAAATGATTTTTAAATCGGGCCGCACTTTCCCATGGCACGCCGGAATCCATACTGAAACCGCCGCCAAACCTGCAAAACACGGCGAAGACCGGGAGCAAAACGATAGTTGCTGCCGTAATAAGGCGAACATGACGCTGCGGCTGCCATGTTTTCGTTTGAGCAATACGCTTCCATACCCAAATACACACAGCTGCCAGCACAACAGCCCCGATGAACCGGGGCCACAACTGGTACTGCTCAACCATAGTCTGCCAAATAGCCTGCCGGTCATCCTTCATGCCGTTAAATACCATAATATCAAACGTATTATGAAATACCTGATAATAGGGAATCCGTATCATAAACAGTAGCGTCATCACAGACACAGCAATACTGCCTAACACCACACGAATCCTATCAGCCGGCCATTTGCGCCAAAACGTTCCGACACAAGTTGCAAACAGCAGCGAAAACGCCGTCCAAAACGCCGTCGTCTTTAAACTGATACGCAAGCCGAGCCATAAAGCATTCAAGGTCTCTGTCACAGTTACGTCAGATAATTGGTTAGAATAGACCATTAAAAAAGCAATACGAAATACCATAATCAGGCATTCTAAATATATAAAGAATTTTATGTCCTGCTGTATGTAATGCAAAAAACGCTGCAACGCAAATCACCTCAAAGACATTCTTATAAATTTAACCACAACTATCTTTATTGGATTCTACTCTCCATTCTCAATAGCATCCAGACACGTGTCTCTATGCCTGATCATCCACGCAGTCAATGATACCATATCAGATGCCTGCGTAATATAGGTATCATCTTTCACTTCATACTTTTCTTTTTCTTCAGGAGTGGACTCACCCAGAGTTTCAGCTCTTTTTGAAGCAATTTCGCCTAACTCGTTCGGAGTTATCCATTGTTTAGGGGTAACCAGGCCATCTGGCTGCTCTTCTGTCAATGAAGGATACAGCGAATAATATGTAAAACCTTTAGGAGCAATTAACTCTATAACCGTTGGTATAATACTTAAATGTGTACCAATAGTATTATTTCCAAACAAATTTTTAGAAAGCTGAGGATGATTAATAAGCAAAGGGGTGCAGTACAATTCTCTAAAGCTATAGTCCCGCGGAACCAATGATGAATTACTTAAAGTAGCATATAAAGCGGAATGATCCCCTGTATAAATAAATAAACTATCAGGAAAACACCCCTTCATTTCCTTAATAAAATTAAAAACAGCCTGATCAGCATAATATGCCGTTGCTAATGCATCACATCGCTCTTTATCATTTCGAATATCCTCACCAACATGTGCCAATAAGTCATTTGAATGAAAGTCTAAGATATGACTAGGAATCTTATATGGCCCATGATTTGACGTAGTATATATAAAATGAAATGTAGGGTGGTCCAGTGTTTTTATCATTTCACCAGCTTTTTTCAAAAATACATGGTCATATACACCAACCCATGTCCGCGGCGCATCGTCTCCGCAAAAGCTTGTCGCACTTTCCACACGATCAAATCCTTGGGCTTTTCCAAAATGATTAAAATTCCCATTCGATGCATTACCGCCATACCAATAAATCGTCTGGTAACCTAACTTTTTCATCTGTCCTGCAAAAGTGGTCGGCAACGTACCATGCCAAAAAGCTTCATTCTCATTCAGCTCTAATTGAGCATCATAAATCCCTGTCATAAGCGACACAATAGAAGGACGCGAAACATTTCCTGCCGGCAGAAAATTATTTAAATAAACCGTATGAATATCTTTTACTATTGCACGGCTTCCATCGAGAACATGTAAATCCCCGTACATCGGATCCATCGCCCATTGCGGCACACTTTCTCCTACGATAAAAAAAATGTGTTTAGGTTTATTGATAAGCGGGCCTCTAGTTATGCGCTGGAAGGCATATACCGGATTCCTAAAGTCTTCCCAATCCTTAAGATGCTCAGCTGGAACGATACGAGATATAGCCACTTTTAATTCCGAATCGCTGCGTTGCAATTCTTCTGTTATCGGACGTTTATAAACCAATTTTAATGCGACAAGATCATCAATGCAGGCTCTTGCTAAAAACGTATCTTCTTTCACAATAGAAGGAATCGTATCCCATTCAGGCTTATTCCGATGGTTTAAGGTTCCCCCAAAGCGAAACCAATAAAAACCAATAATGCACCCCAAAAATACTAGCACATTGAAAGCATATTGGAAAATAACGGAATCAAATACAGGATAAGGAATAGACGGTAATTGTTGAATACCCCAACAAGCTAAGGAAATAACTATGATAAAGGGAATATACCCCAATAAAATAGCCGACCCATGATCTTGGTTAAAAAAGATATCAACTAAATTGTGTTTTTCTGCATTCTTACCCATACGAACGAGGTAATTATAAGTATCATGAAAATGGCGATAAAAAATCATTTTTCCCATAAATGCTGCATAAAGAATAATTGCATATATCACGCCTATAACGCTACGCAAGATATCTCCATAAATTACAAAAAAAGATAAAAACGCCGCAGGTAAAGAGATACATACTAATGGAATCAAAAACATGTAGGCGTTAAAATCCATTCCCCACCAAAAGCCATATCTAAAACATTCAAAAAGACTAACCCCTTTTCCCTTAAAAGACGGATACGGATTATATATATATATGAAGACGCTTCGAAAAATAGCACAGAGAACTGGAAACAAAAAGAATAATTTTATGTCTTGTTGAATAGAAAAATAGAAATATTCAAACATCTTATTTTCTCCCATCTACTCCTTTTAAACAAGTATATATTCTATCTTTTTTAGTAAAGGCCTCTTGTTTTAAAATCTCCGCCATCATAAGTCCAATACCTAAGGCCGCTAATCGTGCTGATCCTTTCATAGTAATACCAACATCTACCATACCATGTAAGTTTACACCAAGCCACAGCCATATGCCTGCCAAAATATAATAATTCATTCCATACTTTTTTATGTACATTAACATGATATACAATACGTATATAACATAAAATAAATACCCTATCCCACCAATAATTCCTGTACTTGAAAAGAACCAAGCAATGGTATTATGAGGGATCACTAGATTGGGTTCTTTCGCTTCTGGTTGGATATAGTGCTGCTGATATTCATCCGCCCAATTATCTAATCCAACGCCTATTATCTTATGATCCGTCCACATCTCTATACTGGATTTTAGTAAATAGACTCTTTCCATATCGTAAGAACGAACGGTACCGCCTGCCAATCCTATATTCGCAATAACTAAAATCCCACCCAAAACCACCATTGCAATAAGTATAAACATTTTTATTCGTTTCTTAAAAGCACAAAAAACAAAAAGCGTAATAATAAAAGCACCAGTAAATCCTAATATTCCTCCTCTAGAGCCAGTCAAAAGCAGCGCTCCTACACCCAATATGCCAATTACAGCAAAAACAGCTATACAAACTTTAGATTTTTTAATTCGTTCATCCCAGATTGATAAAATTAAAATAGGGAGTGTTTCAACAAGTAAAACCGCATAGAAATTAGGATTTGCAGCAAATCCGCCAATTCTTCGGCCATAAGGTAATGCCGCATCATATGGCAATGAAAAGTACAGATAAAAAGAATATATACTTGTAATAAAAATAGAAAAAGCAACTCCCCAAATAGCCGCATATTTAGTATCCACCTGTTTGGAAAAATATATTATCAAAATAAAAGGAAGAGACCAGTAAACATACTTAACAGCAATTCTAATACTAGAAATATCAAACAACAAAATAGAAGCTAAGAGAACAGTTCCTAAAAAAATTCCTAGTCCCAGCCATATCTTCAAGGGACAAAAAAAACGTTTAAGACTCCGATTCCTTATGCAATCATAGATAATATACGCGCCCCCAAGACCCATAGAAATACTAATAGGAGCATTAGATATATTTCCTGACAAGAAAAAAACTATTAGAAATACTATTCCTTTTTCTATGTATTCCTTTTTCAAAGAAATACTTGACCACAAATTATTCATCTAAATGCTCCAAGTCATTCAATAAAATCTTACGCAATGAACTGAATAACAAATGGCAATCTAAGTATTTTTCAGCATATCTTCTTCCGCATTTAGAATATGCATTTCTTTGTTCTTCATGTTCTAACAAAAACAAAATTTCTTTAGCAAAGGTTTCAAAATCGAATTTATCAATCAATACCCCTGCACCACTTGGTTTTATCAAATCTTCGTTCCCGCCAATATCTGATGCTACACACGGAAGTCCTGTTGCTATAGCTTCCATTAAAGTCGTAGGCAGTCCTTCAAATTCTGATGGAAAAAAATAAACATCGGCCATTTTATAGTAATCATCAGTTCTGTCTACTTCTCCTGTAACAATAATACTGTCATCAGCACAATTTTTCCCAAAGGTCTTAATTTCATCAATTAAGTCAGTAATCCCCCCACCAACCACTAACAAAATCGCATTAGGAGACTTTTTATGAACAATCTCCCAAGCCTTCAGCATTATGCGTATACCTTTATTCGGTACGACACGCGCACAAAACAAAACAATCGGTCGATTAACAGGTATATTATACTGTTTCCTTAACAGAGTTTTAAGTTCTTGAGTAACAGGAAAAAATCGTGCAGTAGTATCAACGCCTTGCGGTAATATATGGATTTTTTCTTTAGAGACGCCGCCTGCTTCTATAAGTCCATGAGCAATTTCACGACTAATAGCAATATAATTATCACATGCAGCAAATATGCGATACCGCCATCCATCCTTTTTATTGAAAATTTCTGATTTACTAGTTAAAACTAAGGTAGTCGGTTTGTGCATGTATCTAGCCCATAAAATAGCCCAAACGGAAAATTTGGGCGTACCTAATATATAAATACAATCTGTATTCGAATGGGTAGTCAATAACCTAATTACAGATTCCATCCATCGAACAGGGGCATGCAACCGAACGACATCAATATTATCAATACATTCGCGCCCCTTTGTCAGCCAATTATTCTTCTTTGTCATGATAAAGACGCTGTCACCGGCTTCTAATAAAAGTTTGGCGTGATTTTCAGCATGAAATTCAGCGCCGCTTTTATTGGGGACGCCAGATTTATCAAAACGCTTGCCTACGGCATAATTTTTTATAAATATTCCAACCTTCATTTTTTACTCCTTGACATGACAACAATAACCTTATGAATGAACTACCTTATGTAATAAACTATTCCAACTATCCCACACGATATTAGGCGCATATATTTTCATTGACAACCTAGCTGCTGAACCCATTTTGGCTCTCAATAATCTATCTTCCATCAATATACACAATTTTTGTGAAAAATCACCAGAATTGTCTGTACATAAAAAACCGGTTCTGCCATCTTGAATTAATTCATTAACAGCACTGCAGTTCCGATATCCTACAGCCGGCAGGCCCATACTCATAGCCTCGCCTAAAGAAAGGCCAAAGCCTTCATACGCGCTGGGAAAGGCAAAGATATCGCCTTCTTTTAAAACAGCTGCCACATTTTTTGTAGCACCTCTTAAAAAAACGCGGTTCTCTAATCCATATTTTTTTATCATGAGTTGCAGTTCTTTATAATAGGCTTTTCCGTCTTCTGCCCCCCATAACTCTACAATCCAATTCGGAAACTCATCGGCAATCTTCGCAAAAGCTTCAATTAATAAATGCGGACGTTTATGGTTTTTCGACAATCTTCCTAAAAATAAAATTTTATACTGGTCTTTCTCCGCCATCAAATCAGCTTGTTCCTCATATTGGGGTATAGCATTTCCAATAACTACGGTCTTGGCATTCGGCAGATGCGTCAGGATATGCTGCGCAAAGGAAGGCAGCAATACTTGGCAGACAGCACTTTTTTCAAGAGCGGGAATTTCTTCTTTAGGATAAATATGAAAATAATCTTCCGGATCGCCGTGACTCATCGTAATGACAGGAATTGTCGTTTTTAAATCGCAAAGCAGCATCTTGCTAGCTGCCGGTTGAAAAGAAACAATGACTTCCGGCTGAATCGTTTCCAATACATCCCGCAAATTTTGCAATAAGTACGCTTCTGCAAAGTCATTATTAACCGTTCTTGCTTTTTGTTTGCTAAACATACGGAAAAACTCCCGTTTTATCTTTAAATACCACGGATATGGTATTTCTTGTCCTTTGTAATGACGAATATCCATTGTTGGAATGCCGGCATGCAACGGATAATAAAAATCTCCCGTCTGCACATCGCTATATACGAGCGATACTTCATGCCCGCGTCGCTTCATCTCATTAGCAAATTCACAGGTTACTTTGGCCAGCCCGCCGCTATCATCTACCATTTTGGTTAAATTAGCTAACAAAATCTTCATGTATATCAACCTCGCCGCAATATATTCTGAACCAGCGCTTCATGACTGTACGCTGCATTAGCCAACTCCAAATTCTTTCTATACAGTGAAGCATTCTTTACTAAATCCTCTACAAATTGTTCCAACTGCCTTGCAAAAGAATCGACAGAACGTAAATCTACTGCCATGCCTATTTTATATTGTGCTAATACTTCCGGATTTAATTCCGGCGACGCTAATACGGGCTTGTAAAAACCGATCGCCGTAAACAACATGGCCCCCCAATGATACCGATATCGTTCAGCTGCATACGGCATCATGATGGCATCAACGCTGAGCAGCGCTGTTTGCCATTCCAAACCAATCAGATTTTTATGCCAAAAAGTAATATTTTTATAATCTGCATATTCTTTGGCATAATTATCAAAAATTTCTCCATCTTCCGGCTTCGCCGTCGCCCCCTGGACGATAAGCTCTACTGGCACAGAAAATTTCGCTTTCGTAAACGCGTCTAAAAAGAAGCCTAAGTTCTTTTCCTTGCGGAATTGCCCGAAAAAGCCAATTTTGACAGGCGGCGTAATATGCAGAGATGTATCAACAGGCATATCCTGAGGCTTGAACACAGGCGGCGCAATTAAATCGACGTTCGTAAGGCCGCTATGCTGGAAATCATCCCGCAAAGTGATGACCTTCAAATGAACTTGCTTATACGCTTCTACACGGCGCGCCTGCTTTTCAAATTTCGGCTGCTCATGCGGATTAATCCCGTGAAAAATCATATATACGGGTACAGGAGAATCTTTTAGCTTACTATTCAATACCGTGCGGATGTATCGCCATGTGCCCGTAGGAATAATAATCGCGTCGCAGGCTCCTGCGCAGGCTTTTTCATACGCCGAATTAAACCAGGCAATTCTCCGCCGTTCTCTGCGTATAGAGAGAAATATCTTCTTCAATTTGCCGGCACCCGCATAGGTAACAACCTCTCCGCCGGTTAAATAATCGACATCGCAATGATAATCCAGCTTGAACGGAAAACGTTCAGGCACAAAAAATACAGGCGTATGGCCCTGGCGTTTTAACTCATCGACTAAAATTCTATCAAATTCAACTTCATGTCCAGCCGGCATGACAATTGATTCCAAAATAGCTACTCGCATATCTTTTCCTCACACTATAACTTACCATTGTCTTTATACAGATAATATAATTTGACGTACTTATTCATGGTATAAAAATAATGATTTACCGATAATACC
Source organism: Megasphaera sp. An286 (assembly GCF_002163455.1). Lineage (NCBI taxonomy): Bacteria > Bacillati > Bacillota > Negativicutes > Veillonellales > Veillonellaceae > Megasphaera > Megasphaera sp. An286. The sequence continues at coordinate 133,864 of NZ_NFIY01000005.1, forward strand.
CAGCCCATTTTGCCATCTAAGAAGCCTAAATTAAGAAAATATACTTTGATAAACGCCCATAGGGGGCGAAACATTACGTCCTTTATAAAGCTGCATTTCTTATTTTGCTCTTTGTATTTTTCCGCAGCCAATCGAGTATAATTGTTTAATTTATTTAAATACTGATCCCAATTATCATATGTATAATGGTACATGATATGGTTCAATTTTTTGTTGGGATATGGCGTTACAATCGTCGGGTGAACATATCCCGTTACGTATGATCCTGCTGCCGGAAATAAACGATTGACATAGTCTGGGCGCAATACGCCGTGCGTTGCCTGGTTATGATGGAATTTGTTTTCCCTCATAATCCAATATGCGCACTTCTCTCCTCGCTTTACCACCTCTAAAATTTCTTCGGCCAGCGGCCCTGAAATTCTCTCGTCGGCATCAATAAATAACACCCATTCGCTCGCCGCATTCTGGATGGCAAAGGTTTGCTGGCCTCCCCAATCGCCGTTCATGCTGCGCTGCAAAACTCTTGCGCCCATACTCTCGGCAATTTCTTTCGTGCTGTCCGTACTAAAATCATCAATAACTAATACTTCATCGGCAAACTGCACGCTCTCTATACAGTCGCGAATATTGCTTTCTTCATTTTTCGCTAAAATTAATGCGGTAATTTTCGGCATATACAACACCTCTTCTGCTATATAAGATATTATATCATTTCTTCACGTAAGTTAAAACCAAAAAAGGCTCTTTCGAGCCCTTTCTAATGCGTTGCAATTAGAGAGTTTAATAAAGATTCCCATCTATCCCAAATACGCTGAGGTGAATATATCTGCATGGATTGGCGCGCCTTTTCTCCCATCTGAATCCGCAACGCCTGGTTATCTATGAGCATGGCTAACTTATTGGCAAAATCATCGACTCCATCATCGCATAAAAAGCCATTTTCTCCGTCTATAATCAATTCATTTACCGCACCGCAAGAGCGATACCCTATGGCAGGAAGCCCTACTGCCATCGCTTCGGCTAAGGCAATGCCAAACCCCTCAACGGAACTGGGAAATGCAAAGATATCGGCCTCTTGCAAATGATCGACAATTGCATTGCTCGGTCCTTCAAAAATCACCCTGTCAGTCACCTGATATTCATCTGCCAATTTTTTTAATCGATTTACATAATGAGCATTGCTTTGCTCGCCATATAAATGAAGACTCCATTCAGGATATCGCTTCGCAATCTTCCCAAAAGCTTGAATTAACAAATGCGGTCTTTTTTGGTGTTCTTCTATACGACCTACACAAACAATCTTGTGGTGACAAACAGATAAATCAGCTCGCCTGTCAAAGAACACTTGATTTACCGCGTTAGGCATCCAGTACACAGACGATATGCCAATACGCTTCATCTGTTCGACATAGCTTTGCATCAAAACAGATACGCAAGCTGACTCTTTCCAAGCATGAATTTGAATTGGCGTAGCATTTCTTATAGCATTACTGACATTGATATGGCACATAGTAACAATCATTGGCTTTTTTACGTTTCGGACAGCATAAGACACATTGTCTCTGTATAAAATATTTTTATCCACGGGGGGGGCACTAAATTTGTTGTGCAAAATATTCATTACAATAGCCGTACTTGTCGCACTGGAAGTCAGGATAATATCCGGCATATCTTTGGCAAATACTAATGCCAAGCGCCGCTCAAATTCATTATAGTAGTATTCCTTTTTAGGATCTCTCACTTTCTTTCCTTTAGAAATCAAACCTGGGCCATACAAGAGACGAACAAATTCTTTTTTCAGCTTTGACCAAAAATATGCAGGCGTAAAGTATAGGCCGCCAATATCATAGCACAAATTAATAAAAGAAACTCTTTCGTCCAGTGGAAAAAACGGCACTCCCTTTTCCCGATCCAGAGAAACTAGCGTTACGTCATATCCACGCCGCACAAAGTCATTTGCAAAGCCGCAGACCACCTGCTCGATGCCGCCTGCATAATTCACCAGCTTAAATTCATCAATCAACATGATTTTTTTCATACTGATACCCTCTATACCAAAAATTTACTGGAAAGATAAAAACAACACTACTAGTTCCAGCATTTAAAATCTAAAACGACGCCTAAAGAACTTTTTCCTATGTCCATTCATCATATTACCAAAAAATGCCGTTAGGGATATTACACTTTCACATTTATGTACATTGTATCAATACCTGCAGCAAAATTCAATAAAGACAAAACAAAAAGACTACCCATTGCTGAGTAGTCTTTTGTGTATAACCTAAGGATTCAATTAGAATGCGAAGGTGATTTCTGCACGAGTCAGTTCGTCATCCGTCTGACCTTTATCAGTCGGCGTATCTTTCATATCCGTAGCGAAGGACTGCATGAAGCTGAACTTGAGGTTTTTAGCGATGACGTAGTCGATACCTGCGCCCCAAGAAGACATATTATCAAGGGAACCGAAGTTTCTCCACGAACCAGTGGAACCGCCGAGCCATGCGCCGTCTTCAGCATCGATATATTCAACCCAGATATCCCAGGATTTCGGCTGAGCCATGGAAGCTTTGCCGTACATTACACGGCCAATCCATACGTCCGGATCACTTACGTCATTGCCGGTTGTCAAGCTTGTGCCGCTCTTATCAATGCTTTCGTAGTTAGCCAAAACATTCCACTTGGAACCAATATTTACATTCGCATATACGCCCCAGAGGTTATCTGCAGTGTATTCTTCAGCCGAAGCATTGCCCAAATCATTATCTCCACTACGATTAAACTGGCTGTAGTACACACCAGCAGCAGAATTGTTACCAAAGAAAGCTTCGATTTCGCCGTAGCCCATCTTCAAACCATCAAAACCTAAATCGTCTTCAGTTTTATCTTGTCCAGCGAATCCACCATGATACAGGTTACCGCCGTCTTCCTTGAATTTACCATAGCCAGCCGTTACAGCGAAGTTGTCGTTCTGGTATTTCAATTCAGCGCGGTCGAAGGTATCACCGTACTGATAAGCATAGGAGCGAGGACCGCCGAGTTTCCAGTCAGCATCACGACCGAGGCTGAGGAGCCAGTTTTTACCGCCAAAATTGTAATCGACTTTGATGATATCGGCTGCAATCTGGTCGTCCTGTGCACTGCCATTTTCGCCGAAGCTGTGGTTATTCGTTGTTACGCCCAACGTAGCCGTTGTGCGTTCGTTAACCTGAGCAGCGCCACGAAGACGAATACGATAATCCCAAGAATTATCATTTTTCTTACCAGTTTCGCCACCCTGATAACGATAACGGAGACGGCCGTCGCCAGTGAATTTAACGTTGCCGACTTTGTTTTCGAGGTTCGATACGCGAACGCCCAAGTTATTCAATTCGTCAGCATATTCGTCAGCCAATTTGTTGATCAAAGCGCGCTGTTCAACGGAAGCTTTGTCCATGTGAGCCATAGCTTTTGCTACCATTTCAGCGGCTTCATAACGGGTGATGTTGCGCTGGCCCTGGAAGTATTCGCCGTCTACGCCCTGGATGACGCCTGCGTCAGCCAATTCTACTACGGATTTGTATGCCCAGCTGTCCGTCGGTACGTCGACAAACGGGTTAGCTGCGAATGCACACGTTGCGCTTACTGCCATCGTTGCTGCCAATGCTGCTAATACTTTTGCTTTCATTGTGAAATGACCTCTTTTCGATAAAAACTGTGATATACACGTCTTACACCGTTACAATCGAGCGTCCCATATACGCTGTAAGGGGTCATTGGCGAGTTGTCCTAGTTTCCTCTCTTTTACTGCCTCACATTGTACCATGTTTCACTCTATACGAGCCACGCCTACAACCGATTGTACCGCAACTCTAATTAGTATTTTACCAGAAAATCTTTACTTTGTCAAAAAATGGTAAATCAAAAAGTAATTTTTTAACTATACAGGCCAAGAAAATTATTCATAAGCAAGATAGACTTGTACTATCTTTAACTTTTTTCACACATTCCTTTGCAGCATATCCATGGTTTTGTTTTAAGAATATACATCAATACCAAACAAAAGGCCGCCCGTTTCCGGGCGGCCTTTGATTGTTTCTTAAAAGATGAAATTAGAAAGCGAACTGGAACTGAGCACGAGTCTGTTCTTTTTCCAAATCGTTATTTGTTTCGCCATCTTTGGTATCCGTTGCGAAGGACTGCATTACACTGAACATAGCATTCTTAGCGAATACATAGTCGATACCTGCGCCCCAAGACGTCATGTTATCCATGTAGTTGCCAAATCTCCAAGAGTTCGTGGAACCACCGAGGAATGCGCCATCTTCAGCGTCGATGTATTCAACCCAGATATCCCAGGATTTCGGCTGAGCCATAGAAGCTTTACCATAAGTCAACTTGCCAATCCATACGTCAGCGCTATCATCACCTGTAATGGTTTCACGGCCATCTAACAGGTTAACGTGTTCATAGTTAGCGAGGACATTCCACTTGGAACCAAAGTTTACGCTGGCATATGCACCCCAAAGATCGTCGCCATTAAACCGATCCCATACCATGCCTTCATCGGTCTGAGTACCAAACCAATCTCCACCATTAAAGTTTGCATAATATACACCAGCTGCAGAACCATTGCCGAAGTAACCTTCTACTTCGCCATAAGCCATCTTGACGCCATCAACCATTTCATCTGCGTCATCAAGACCACCCGCGAAGAATCCACTACCTTCCTTCAACTTACCATAGGCTGCCGTTACGCCAATCTTGCCGTTGTTATATTTCAACTGCGCGAGATCAATCGTATCGCCATACTGATAACCGTAAGAGTTGGAACCGCCGAGCATCCAGTCCGTATCACGGCCGAGAGTCAACATCCAGTTCGGGCTACCGAAGTTGTAGTCTACTTTAATGATATCAGCTGCAATTTCGTCTTCCTGAGCACTGCCATTATCACCGAAGCCCTGGTTGTTAGTCGTTACGCCCAACGTAGCCGTCGTGCGGTCGTTAATCGTAGCTGTGCCGCGGAGGCGGATACGATACTGCCAAGAATCATCGTTATCTTTTACGCCGTTCTGGTACAAATAACGGAGACGAGCATCGCCAGTGAATTTAACATTGCCGACTTTGTTTTCGAGGTTCGATACGCGAACGCCGAGGTTGTTCAGTTCGTCAGCATATTCATCAGCCAATTTGTTGATCAAAGCGCGCTGTTCAACCGTAGCTTTGTCCATGTGAGCCATAGCTTTTGCTACCATTTCAGCGGCTTCATAACGGGTGATGTTGCGCTGGCCCTGGAAGTATTCGCCGTCTACGCCCTGGATGACGCCT